>NZ_JBHXKE010000150.1:0-23013 GCF_042722765.1 Kitasatospora sp. NPDC058406 | reverse complement strand
CCTCCGGGCGGCGGGCCGTTAGCATGCCCGATGATGGTCGGATGCGAGTGACGATCAGGGCCCCGCGGTCCGGTGACGAGGTGGCGTACGCCCAGGCGGTCCGGCGGTCCGCCGACCACATCGGGCGGTGGAACCCGGTCGAGCCGGACGGGCTCCCGGACCTGCTGGAACGCCAGGGGCCGGGTCTGCGGACCTTCCTGGTGGTCGACCGGGAGACCGGTGGGCTGGTCGGCAAGGTCAACGTGGCCAACATCGTGATGGGCCGGTTCTGCAACGGCTCGCTCGGCTACGACTCCTACCTGCCGTTCGCCGGCACCGGGAGGATGACGGAGGGCATGCGGCTGGTGCTGGACCGCTGCTTCGCCCCGCAGACGGAGGACGGTCTCGGCCTGCACCGGCTGGAGATCAACGTGCAGCCGGACAACGGGCGCTCGATCGGGCTGGCCAAGCGGCTGGGCTTCCGGCACGAGGGGTTCACCCCCCGGATGCTGTTCCTCCAGGGCGAGTGGCGGGACCACGAGCGGTTCGCGCTGACGGCGGAGGAATGGCCCGGTCCGGGCTCGGAGGGGTAGCCGGTCCGGGGCGGGCGGGCGGGCGGCCGGGTACGGAGGATCGGCCGGCCGGGTACGGAGGGGCGGCCGTCCGTGCGGCGTGTGCGGCGCGGCGTTGCGGTTGAAGGACCCGAGCAGATGTCCGTATTGTCCGATGGGTGACCGATCCCGTGCCGCCGCGCCAGACCCCCGACCAGCCGTGGCGCTCCGAGGGCGCCCCTCCGCCGCCACCCCCGCGCCGCAAGATGCCGGGCGGCTGGATCGGCCTCGTCCTCACCGCCCTCGTGGTGTTCCTGATCAGCGATCTGCTGCTGTCCTTCTTCGGTCCCGGCGGCGCCACCACGATCTCCTACACCGAGTTCAACAACCAGCTGAACAAGGGCAACATCACCAAGATCTACTCCAAGGGCGACTCGATCGAGGGAACCCTCAAGAACGCCGAGCCCAAGCCGGACGGTGAGAAGGGGACGTACACCGACTTCGACACCCAGCGCCCGGTCTTCGCCGGTGACGACCTCTGGGCCACCCTCCAGCAGCAGGGCGTCGAGGTCACCGCCGAACCGGTCGTCCAGCAGCGCAGCTTCCTCGTCAACCTGCTGTTCTCGCTCGCCCCGATGCTGCTGCTCATCCTGGTCTGGGTGCTGCTCGCCCGGCGGATGGCCGGCGGCCTGGGCGCCGGCCCGCTCGGCCGCAAGACCCCGCCGAAGCCGGTCACCGCGGAGTCCGGCAAGCGCACCACCTTCGCCGACGTGGCCGGTATCGACGAGGTCGAGGCCGAGCTCACCGAAGTGGTCGACTTCCTGAAGAACCCGCAGCAGTACCGCAGGCTCGGCGCCAAGATGCCGCGCGGCGTGCTGCTCAGCGGCGCGCCCGGCACGGGCAAGACCCTGCTCGCCCGGGCCGTCGCGGGCGAGGCCGACGTGCCGTTCTTCTCCGCGTCCGCCTCGGAGTTCATCGAGATGATCGTCGGCGTCGGCGCCAGCCGGGTCCGCGAGCTGTTCGCCGAGGCCCGCAAGGTCGCCCCGGCGATCGTCTTCATCGACGAGATCGACACCATCGGCCGCCAGCGCGGCGGCGGTGGCGGCACGGGCGGCCACGACGAGCGCGAGCAGACGCTCAACCAGATCCTCACCGAGATGGACGGCTTCACCGGCTCCGAGGGCGTCATCGTCATCGCCGCCACCAACCGGGCCGACGTGCTCGACCCGGCCCTGCTGCGCCCCGGCCGGTTCGACCGGCGGATCACCGTCAGCCCGCCGGACCGCGACGGCCGCGCCGCGATCCTGCGCATCCACACCAGGGCCGTCCCGCTGGCCGAGGGCGCCGACCTCAACCGGCTCGCCAAGGTCACCCCGGGCATGACCGGCGCCGAACTGGCCAACCTGGTCAACGAGGCCGCCCTGCTGGCGGTCAAGCGCAGGCAGGACGCGGTCGGGGAACGCGACCTCTCGGACGCGCTGGAGAAGGTCCAGCTGGGCGCCGTCCGACCGCTGGTCATGCCGCAGGCGGAGCGCGAGCGGACGGCGTACCACGAGAGCGGCCACGCCCTGCTCGGCATGCTCCAGCCGGGCGCGGACCCGGTCCGCAAGATCACCATCGTGCCGCGCGGCCGGGCCCTCGGGGTCACCCTCTCGACCCCGGAGACGGACCGGTACTCCTACACCGAGCCCTACCTGCGCGGCCGGATCATCGGCGCGCTCGGCGGGATGGCCGCCGAGCAGGTCGTCTACGGGGTCATCACCACCGGGGCGGAGAACGACCTGGAGCAGGTCACCAACATCGCCCGCGGCATGGCCGGCCGCTGGGGCATGAGCGAACGGGTCGGCCGGCTCACCGCCGTCCCGTCCGACCCGCAGGGTGCGTACGGGCTCTCCGCCGCGCCGACCACCCTGGACGCGGTGGACGAGGAGGCCCGGCGGATCGTCTCCGAGTGCTACGACGAGGCGGTGCTGCTGCTGACCGAGCAGCGGTCCCGGCTGGACGCGCTGGCGGAGGCCCTGCTGGCGGCGGAGACGTTGAACGAGGAGGAGGCGTACCGGGCGGCGGGGGTGCCGCGGAAGTCGCTGGACTGAGGGGTGGGGGGCGGGGGGCTGCGGCGCGGGTGTGCGCCGGCGAGGTCTGCGCCGGCCAGGTGTGCGCCGGTGAGGTCTGCGCCGGTGAGGTGTGCGCGGACAGAGGCGCGGGCCGACCGGGGCGTGCGCCGGGTCGTGCGCGCCCCGGTCCGTCGGTTCCGCCGCGGTCCCGCCGCCGTTCCGCGCTCGTTCCGCCGCCGGTGACCCGTCAGCGCGGCCGCTCGGCGACGAGGTAGCGGAACACGTTCTCCATCCGCACCGTGCCGTCCGGCCGCAGGTACGGGTGCAGCGCCTCCTCCAGCTCCTTCGCCACCAGCGGCAGCCCGGAGAACTCCGCGGCCGCGTCGTACAGACCGGTGGAGAGCAGCCCGCGGACCGCGCTGTCCAGGTCCGGGTAGGCGAACGGGCAGCCGACCCGGCCGCCGCCGGCCGGCCGCAGACCGGTTCCGGCCAGCAGGTCCTCCAGCGCTCCGGGCGGACTCAGCTCGAACGGGTCCCGCGCCGTGCTGCGCCGGGCCATCCGGCGCGCCACGTCCAGCACCGCCGCGCTCCCGCAACGCTCCCGCGGCCCCCAGGAGGCCAGCACCACGTGTCCGCCGGGGAGCGTCAGCCGGGCCGCCTCGGCCACCGTCCGGTAGGGATCGGCGGATCCGGGGAGCCCCTCGAAAACAGTGACCAGCGAATAGGCCGAGCGGGCGACGGCCACCGCCGTCCGGGGCCCGCTCCCCACCCGCAGCCGACGGCCGCGGGCCAGCTCGCGCAGCTCGCTCTCCGGCTCCAGGCCGGCGACCTGCGCACCGCGTCCCGCGGCGAGCAGCAGCGCCAGTCCCGACCGGCAGCCCAGCCCCAGCACGCTGGTGGCGGGACCGACCTCCAGACGGTCGTGGACGGCCTCGTAGAGCGGCACCAGCATCCGTTCCTGGATCTCCGCCCAGTCGCGCGCCCGGGCGGCGGCGTGCTCGGCCACCGAGCGCGGGTCGTGCGGTGGTGCGCCCGTGGGTCGTACGGTCGTGCCGGTCACCCGCGCTGAAGCCATCGCGGTCTCCTATCCGGTCCTTCGGTGTGCTGCTTCGGCCCCCCAAAGTCCCGCCCCACTCCAGCGAACAGCGGCTCGGGCGCGGCGTCCAGAGGGGTGCGGGGTGGTGCGCGCGTGTCGGGGTGGTGCGCCCCCGGGTGAGACGCCGCGCTATCGATTCGAAGTCGAAGGCCGGATCGCCGTACCATTCGCCCCATGGCTAAGGCACCCGTTCTCACCCCTCAGGCGGAAGACTTCCCGCGCTGGTACCAGGACCTCATCAGCAAGGCCGAGCTGGCCGACAACGGTCCGGTGCGCGGCACCATGGTCATCCGACCGTACGGCTACGGCCTGTGGGAGCGGATGCAGCAGGAGATGGACGCGCGGATCAAGAAGGCCGGCGCCCAGAACGCCTACTTCCCGATGTTCATCCCGCAGTCCTACCTGACCAAGGAGGCGGAGCACGTCGAGGGCTTCGCCCCCGAGCTCGCCGTGGTGACCCACGGCGGCGGCAAGCAGCTGGAGGAGCCGGTCGTCGTCCGTCCGACCTCCGAGACGATCATCAACGAGTACTTCTCGAAGTGGGTGCAGAGCCACCGCGACCTGCCCCTGCTGATCAACCAGTGGGCCAACGTGGTCCGCTGGGAGCTGCGCCCGCGCGTGTTCCTGCGCACCACCGAGTTCCTCTGGCAGGAGGGCCACACGGCCCACGCCACGTACGAGGACGCCCGCGCGTACGCCTCGATGATCCACACCCAGGTCTACGGCGACTTCATGACCAACGTGCTGGGCATCGACGTCGTGCTCGGCCGCAAGACCGCCAAGGAGCGCTTCGCCGGCGCCATCAACACCCTCACCCTCGAAGGCATGATGGGTGACGGCAAGGCGCTGCAGATGGGCACCAGCCACGAGCTGGGCCAGAACTTCGCCAAGGCGTTCAACACCACGTACCAGCTGCAGGGCGCCGAACGCGAGTACGTCTGGCAGACCTCCTGGGGCGTCTCGACCCGCATGGTCGGCGGCCTGATCATGTCGCACGGTGACGACAACGGTCTGCGGGTCCCGCCGCGGCTGGCCGCCGTCCAGGCCGTCGTCCTCGCCATCAAGGGCGACGACGCGGTGCTCGCCAAGGTCCGCGAGATCGGTGCCCGGCTGGAGGCCGCCGGCATCCGGGTGGTCGTCGACGACCGCACCGACACCCCGTTCGGCCGCCGCGCCGTGGACTGGGAGCTCAAGGGCGTGCCGCTGCGCATCGAGGTCGGTCCGCGCGACCTGGAGAACGGCACCGCGATGCTGGCCCGCCGGATCCCGGGCGGCAAGGAGCCGGTCGCGATCGACGGCCTGGTGGAGCTGCTCCCGGGCATCCTCGACGAGGACCAGGCGCAGTTGCTGCGCGAGTCGCGCGAGCGCCGCGTGGCCCGCACGGTCGACGTGAAGAACCTCGACGAGGCCGTCGAGGCCGCCGCCACCGGCTGGGGCCGCATCTCCTGGGCCGAGCTCGGCCCGGCGGGCGAGGCCAAGCTGGCGGAGCAGGGCGTCTCGGTGCGCTGCATCGTGGCCGCCGACGGTTCGGTGCCGCAGACGGACGATCAGGACGGCAACATCGCGATTGTCGCGCGCGCCTACTGACGGACGACCACGGACGACTGTGCGCAACCGGCGCGGTACCTCGGTGGCGTTGTCGGCGTGGGTGATGTGTCGTACGGGATGTGTCGTGAGAGATGTCGTAATACGACATCCACTGACGCGGACTGACGGCTGTTGACCGGCGCTGCGGTGAATTCGCGGGGCCGCTGACCGGGCTTGTTCCGCGCATGTCTCACATGTCGGCATCGCTACTGGTCGGTCAACTGCCGGTATTAACGGAATAGCGGTACGGTGTACGGCCCGTGGCCCTGTCAACTCGACAGGTCCGCGGGCCGTACGTCCTGGGGGCGACAGCCCGTCCCCGGACGGAATTGACGAGGCTCGCCGAGCTCGGCGGCCCCAAACCAGCAGGGGGTTGGTCTTGCGTCAGATCCGGAACGCGCATTTCGCGCGGGCTCGCACATTCCTGAGAGTTTCCTGGGAATTCCCGGGGAACGGGAACACGCGGAACATCAGCTCCTACTCCATCGTTGGTCTAGCGTGAGCACGACACAGCCCCTCGTTCTCGCGGCCGAACTGGCCGCCGCCTGGAGTGACATCCAGGCCTACCATCAGGACCTCCCCGACCTCGCCTCTCCCGAGGCGTTGATCGGCGAGTCCTCCTCGGCCTGTGGTACCCGGCTCGGTTTCGAGCGGCTCCTCCACGAGGCTGCCCATGGTCTGGCCGCGGCCCGGGACATCCGGGACACCTCGCGGGCCGGCCGCTACCACAATCGGCGCTTCCTCCTCCTGGCCTCCGAGCTGGGCCTGGCGCACCCGGTCGAACCGCACGCCAGTAGCGGCTTCTCCCAGGTGACCATGCTCAAGGAGACCCAGGAGCGGTACGCCGAGACCATCGAACGCCTGGATCGCGCTCTGGGGGCGCACCAGGAGGCGGTGGCCGGTGAGGGAGCCTCGCGCGCCTTCCGCGGGCCGGCCGCCCGGCACGGCTCCTCCGGGGGTGGCGTCCGGGTCAAGGCGGTCTGCGGCTGCGGCCGCAACGTCCGGGTCGTTCCGTCCGTCCTCGCGCAGGCGTCCATCGTCTGCGGGGCCTGCCAGCAGCCGTTCAAGATCGCGTAGTCCGGGGAGCTGGAACAGCTCGGGGAACCCGGGGAACCGGTCGGTGGCTGTGCGGGCAGCGTGCCGGGCCGGAGCGATCGACGGCGTTCGACAATGATTCGCCAGTGATGTGGAAGTGGTTGGGCTGACCGGGAGCGGGGGCTCCCGGTCGACCTGTTTCCGGGCCCCTTCGCGGCGGGCGCCGAAGGGGCGGCCGGTCCCGGCTCGTGCGAGGCGGTCTGCGCCGGTATGGCACAATGGACAGCTGAGTACTCGGCAGCCGAGCAGGACCCCTCTCTCCTACGGCTGGCGTGTCCCTTGAACGGCCCACCTCGCAACCCCACGCGACGGCAGGGCCGCTCACCCACGTCAACACCAGGAGAATCCACTCCCGTGGCAGTCAAGATCAAGCTCAAGCGTCTCGGCAAGATTCGCTCCCCGCACTACCGCATCGTCGTCGCGGACGCCCGCACCAAGCGTGACGGTCGCGCGATCGAGGAGATCGGCATCTACCAGCCGACCTACAACCCCTCGAAGATCGAGGTCGACACCGACCGCGCCCAGTACTGGCTGTCCGTCGGCGCCCAGCCGACCGAGCCGGTTCTCGCCATCCTCAAGCTGACCGGCGACTGGCAGAAGTTCAAGGGCCTGCCGGCTCCGGCGCCGCTGCTCGTCGCCGAGCCGAAGGTCGAGGACTTCTCGCACCTGTTCGCCAAGGCCGTCGCCGGCTTCGAGGACGCCACCACTGGTGTCGCCATCACCCCGAAGGCCAAGAAGTCGGACAAGGTCGAGGCTGAGGCCGACGCCGCCGCCGAGGCCTGAGCGTGATCGAGGACGCCCTCGACCACTTGGTGAAGGGCATCGTCGAGCACCCCGACGAGGTGCAGGTGCGCTCGCGCAACCTGCGTCGGGGCAACACCATCGAGGTGCGTGTGCACCCCGATGACCTCGGCAAGGTGATCGGCCGGGGCGGCCGCACGGCGCGCGCACTGCGTACCGTGGTCGGAGCCCTCGGCGGTCGCAACGTCCGGGTCGACCTCGTCGACGTGGACAGCATTCGCTGACGCAGCTGTTCGTTGTTCGGACAGCCGTCGGATTCGAGGCCGGCCGGGACGCATGTCGTCCCGGCCGGCCTTCGCCGTTTTCTCGTGCTGCCCACCGCGGCAGCCTTCCCAAGCACTCACCCAGGAGAACGATCACCGTGCAGCTCGTCGTCGGCAAGATCGGCCGCGCCCACGGCATCAGGGGAGACGTCAGTGTCGAGGTCCGCACCGACGAGCCGGAGCTCCGGCTCGGGCCCGGTGCCGTCCTGCTCACCGACCCCGCGTCGACCGGGCCGCTGACCGTCGAGTCCGGCAAGGTGCACAGCGGCCGGCTCCTGCTGCGGTTCGCCGGCGTGAAGGACCGCAACGCCGCCGAGGCGCTGCGCGGCACCGTCCTCATCGCCGAGGTCGACCCGGAGGAGACCCCGGACGACCCGGAGGAGTACTACGACCAC
This sequence comes from Kitasatospora sp. NPDC058406, assembly GCF_042722765.1. NCBI lineage: Bacteria > Bacillati > Actinomycetota > Actinomycetes > Kitasatosporales > Streptomycetaceae > Kitasatospora > Kitasatospora sp. NPDC058406. The sequence goes on along the minus strand of NZ_JBHXKE010000150.1, from coordinate 15,192 downwards.
CAGCTGATCGGCCTGGACGTGGTGCTGCTCGACGGCACCCCGGTCGGTGAGCTCACCGAGGTCGTCCACCTGCCCTACCAGGACCTGCTCACGGTCAGGAAGGCCGACGGGACGGAGGTGCTGGTGCCCTTCGTCACCCGGATCGTGCCGGTCATCGACCTGGAGAACCAGCGCGCCGTGATCGACCCTCCGGGCGGGCTCATCGACCCGGCGGGGGCCGAGGTCGCCGGGAGCGAGGCCGATGAGCCCGCCGACGGCCCGGAGGCGTCGGCCGAGGGCCGGGAGGAGTCGGAGTGACCACCGAGGAGCCGACCGTTCCCGTCGGTGCCGATGCCGGTGTCGAGGTCGGGTCCGGTGCCGAGGTCGGGTCCGGTGCCGGGTCCGGTGCCGAGGTCGAGTCCGGTGCCGAGGGCGGTGCCGGTGTCGAGGCCACCGGTGTCGTCGCCGGGGTCGCGCCGGTGCAGAGCGGGATGCGGATCGACGTCGTCTCGATCTTCCCCGAGTACCTGGAACCGCTGAACATCTCGCTGGTCGGCAAGGCCCGCGCTCGCGGCCAGCTCGACGTGCACGTCCACGACCTGCGCGACTGGACGCACGACGTGCACCGGACCGTCGACGACAGTCCGTACGGCGGCGGCCCGGGCATGGTGATGAAGCCCGAACCGTGGGGCGAGGCGCTCGACGCGGTGATCGGCCGGGGCCCGGCGGGGGAGGTGCCGACCCTGGTGGTGCCCACCCCGAGCGGTCGGCCGTTCACCCAGGAGCTCGCGCAGGAGCTCGCCGGTCGTCCGTGGCTGGCGTTCACCCCCGCCCGCTACGAGGGCATCGACCGTCGGGTGATCGACGAGGCCGCCACCCGGATGCCGGTCGTCGAGGCGTCGATCGGCGACTACGTGCTCGCCGGGGGCGAGGTCGCGGTCCTGGTCATGGTCGAGGCGATCGCCCGGCTGCTGCCGGGTGTGCTCGGCAACGCCGAGTCCCACCGGGACGACTCCTTCGCGCCCGGCGCGATGGCCGACCTGCTGGAGGGCCCGGTGTACACCAAGCCCGCCGAGTGGCGCGGACGGGCGGTGCCGGACGTGCTGTTGAGCGGCAACCACGGCCGGATCGCCCGCTGGCGGCGCGAGCAGGCATTCGCCCGCACCCTGGCCAACCGGTCGGACCTCGTGGAGCGCTGGCGGTACGGGGCCTTCGACAAGAAGGACCGGGAGGCGCTCAGCGTCCTCGGCCTGGCCTGGGACGAGGGGCTCGGCCGATTTCGGTCAGCGGCCGGTGATGTGGAAGAATAGGCCGCTGTTGTCTGTCGCTGGGCTCCTCCCGTAGGGGTCACGTGGTTCGGCGCCCCCGCCACGGGGGGACCGCCGGTCGCCGATGCGGCCCGCAGCACACCCCATTGTGACGAACTTCCGTGGGCGGCCCGTGGCGCCTGCGATGGAGAGCAACATGAGCAACAAGCTCGCTGCTGTCGACGCGGCTTCGCTGCGTAGCGACATTCCGGCCTTCCGCGCCGGTGACACCCTGAAGGTGCACGTCCGGGTCATCGAGGGCAACCGCTCCCGTGTCCAGGTCTTCCAGGGCGTCGTCATCCGCCGCCACGGCGCCGGCGTCGGTGAGACCTTCACCGTTCGCAAGGTCAGCTTCAACGTCGGTGTCGAGCGCACCTTCCCGGTGCACACCCCGGTCGTCGAGAAGATCGAGGTCGTGACCCGCGGTGCGGTTCGCCGCGCCAAGCTGTACTACCTGCGTGACCTCCGCGGCAAGGCCGCGAAGATCAAGGAGAAGCGCGACCGCTGATCCACCGTCCTCCGGCTCCGCCGGGGGATCGGATCGCTCTGGGGGGCCGGCCTGCCGCACGGTAGGCTCAGCCCCCGATGAGCACGCACGAACCACCCGCGGACCGCGACGGCTGTCCCGCACCCACCGGTGCGGACTCGCCGACGCGGTCCGCGGTCGTTTCCGCGGGGGCTTCTGCCGACAGGTCCGCGGACCGGGTCGCCGCGGACGCGGCAGACGCCGGGGAGCGTGCTGCCGGGACTGCCGGGACTGCCGGCACTGCCGGGGACGCCGGGATCGCCGAGGACACGGAGGAACCGGCCCGGTCGCGGTCCCGGGACCTCCTGCTGCTCACGGGTGTCTGCCTGTTCGTCCTGCTGCTGGTCAACGCCTTCGTGGCGCGTCCGTTCTCGGTGCCGTCCGCGTCGATGGAGAACAGCCTGCGCCCCGGCGACCGCCTGATCGTGAACAAGCTGTCCTACGCGTTCGGCGGCCACCCCGAACGGGGCGACGTGGTGGTGTTCGACGGCACGGGTTCCTTTCTGCGCAAGCCGGTCGAGCGGGACGGGTTCTGGACCGGGCTTCGCTCCTTCGGCCGAACCGTCGGTCTGGTGCCGGCCGGCGACACGGTCTACGTGAAGCGGGTCATCGGTGTCGGCGGCGACCGGGTCACGAGTGCCGGCCCGGGGCACCCGATCACCGTGAACGGCGTGCCGGTCGACGAGTCCGCCTATCTGGCGCCGGGGGACGAGCCGTCCGCGGTGGCCTTCGACGTGGTGGTCCCCGCCGGCAAGCTCTGGGTGATGGGTGACCACCGAACCGCTTCCCGGGACTCGCGCGACCACCTCGGCGAGCCCGGCGGCGGGTTCGTTCCGGAGGCCAGGGTGATCGGGCGGGCCGCCTGGGTGGTCTACCCGGTCGGGCACTGGAGCAGCCTGGACCGGCCGGCGGCGTTCGCCGCGACAGGGGGGACGGGTGGTCATGGGGACCAGAGGTAGGGGCCGGCTGGTCGACCGTCCCGCCCCCGGGTCCACCGGATCCCCAGGGGCGGGGAAAGAGGCAGGGGCAGAGGCAGGGGAAACACCGGAGCCGTCCTGGCCGGAGCCGGTCGGCGCCGAGTCGGCGGGGCCCGAACCCGTCGGTCCTCGCCGGACCGGTCCTGAGCAGGTCGGTCCTGAGCAGGTCGGGCCGGTGGTCCGGGGCCGGGCCGAGCGTCGGCGCACCGCCCAACGGGCGGCCCGTCGCCGCAGACGTTCCCATCTGCGGGAGATCCCGCTGATCATCGTGGTGGCGCTGGTGGTGGCGCTGGTGATGAAGACCTTCCTGGTCCAGGTCTTCGTGATCCCCTCCGGTTCGATGGAGCAGACCATCCAGATCGGCGACCGGGTGCTGGTGGACAAGCTGACCCCCTGGTTCGGCGCCGAGCCGGAGCGCGGCGAGGTGGTGGTGTTCAAGGATCCGGGCGGCTGGCTGGAGAACGGCCACCACGGCCCGTCCTCGGACGGGCCCGTCCTGCGCGGGGCCAAGCAGGTGCTGACCTTCGTCGGACTCCTGCCGTCGGACAGCGAGCAGGACCTGATCAAGCGCGTGATCGGAGTCGGCGGCGACACGGTGGAGTGCTGCGACGAGCAGGGCAGGGTCAGCCTCAACGGCAAGGCGTTGGACGAGCCCTACCTCGCGCCGGGCAACCCTGCCTCCCGGCAGCCGTTCAAGGTGAAGGTGCCGCAGGGGCGGCTCTGGGTCATGGGTGACCACCGGGACGTGTCCGCCGACTCCCGGTTCCACATGGGGAGTCCGGGCCAGGGAACCATCCCGGTGAGCGGAGTGGTGGGGCGGGCGTTCATGATCGCCTGGCCGCTGGGCCGGGTCCATCAACTTGATGTGCCGGTTTCACTCTCCTCGGTGGCGCAGGGCCCGGGGGCCCGCGGAACTGTGCCGAACTCCGTGGATGTTGGGCCGGGTCCTGAGGAACCTCCGCTCGTTATGGGTGTGTTGGGCATCCTTCCGCTCGTCGGCCGCAGGGTGGGGCGGGACCGACTGTAGGTCGGAGCAGGCCGATGACCGGCCGGGTCGCGCGTGTGGGACCGCGAGCCGGATGCCCGGGAGTGATAGAGAAGAGTGCTGGTGCGGCCTGTCCGTGTTGACTGGTCGCATTCGAAGGCTGTGCTGGTGTCAGGTGCGCCCGGACGGGGTGGTCCTGACGTTCACGGTCGGTGGTGGAGCGTGGTGCCCGCTGTGCGGCACTGTGAGCGCGGACGCACGGGCGTCCGCACAGCAGGGAGGAGACGTTGTGGGGGATTTGGTGATCGGCGCCCGCTCAGGTGCCGGAGAGCCCGAGGGCTCCGGCGGCAGGGCGGCCCGGTCCGCGGAGTCGACTGCGCCTTCGGCCTCGGCCGAGGATGCGACGGCCCAGTCCGCCGACGAGCACGGTGACGGCGCGGGTGACGCCTCCGAGGACACCGGAGGTGGGACCACGCCGACTGACGAGGCGGAGGAGCAGTCGGGCCGGACCGAGCGCAAGCAGCGCTCGTTCTGGAAGGAACTGCCGATCCTGATCGGTATCGCCCTGGTCCTGGCGCTCGTGATCAAGACCTTCTTCGTTCAGGCGTTCTCCATTCCGTCGGAGTCGATGCAGAACACGCTTCAGGTCGGGGACCGCGTCCTGGTGGACAAGCTCACCCCGTGGTTCGGTGCCGAGCCGGAGCGCGGCGAGGTCGTGGTGTTCCACGACCCGGGCGGCTGGCTGGCCGACGAGCCCACCAACGAGAGCAGCAACTCCTTCGTCCGGGGCATTCAGGAAGTGCTCAGCTTCGTCGGCCTGATGCCCTCCGACAACGAGAAGGACCTGATCAAGCGGGTCATCGCGATCGGCGGCGACACCGTCGAGTGCGAGGGCGAAGGCCCGGTGAAGGTCAACGGGATCGCGCTCGACGAGCCGTACGTCTTCCCCGGGAACACCCCCTGCGGCACCAAGCCGTTCGCCCCGGTGAAGGTCCCGGAGAACAGCATCTGGGTGATGGGTGACCACCGCGCGGACTCGCTCGACTCGCGGTTCCACATGGACCAACCGGGCGGCGGCACCGTCCCCGTCGACGAGGTGATCGGGCGTGCCTTCGTGGTGGCGTGGCCGATCGACCACTGGTCGACGCTTCCGGTGCCGGCCACCTTCGACCAGAAGGGCCTTGCGTCGGCTGCGCCGGTGGTGCCGGCCGCTGCCGGGGCCGTGGGCGCCGTCGCCCTGCTCCCGCTGGTGCGCCGGCTGCGGAACCGGGCGGAGCGCGACAAGCGGTCCTGACACCGAACCTCTTGTTCCCGGGTCTTGCGCGGGCCGTGGTACCGACGAGTAGTCTGCTCGGACGTGCCACGGCCCGCCGGGTTTTCCGCCCGTGGACCGGGCGCACCGTGAGCGTTTCCGGGTCTGTCAGGGGTGGACGGTATCGATGAGCAGTCTCGCGGAACGGGCGCCCGACCGTCAGCCGGCCGCCCCGCAGCCCCGGTCCCGCTTCAAGCCCGCAGCCGTACTGCAAGGGGTGCTGCTCGGGCTCGGGCTGGTCCTGATGATCGGCGGCTTCGCGGTGATCGCCGTGAACTACCGCCCCTACGACATCCCGACCGCCTCGATGGCCCCCACGCTCCAGGTCGGGGACACCGTGCTGGCCAGAAAGACCGACGGCGCGGACATCGGCCGCGGTGACGTGGTGATCTTCCGTGACCAGGCCTGGGGCGCACAACCCATGGTCAAGCGCGTCGTGGCGGTCGGCGGTGACACGGTCGCCTTCGACGGGGGACAGCAGCGGCTGACTGTCAACGGCAAGCCGGTGGAGGAGTCCTACCTCTCGGCGCAGGGCCCGCAGGGCGGTTCCTACAGCGTGACGGTTCCGGCGGGCCGCCTGTTCCTGCTCGGCGACAACCGGCTGGGCTCGCTCGACTCCCGCGTCCACCTGGAGGTCGACGGCGGGACCGTCCCGGCCGCCGACGTGGAGGCCCGGGTCGAGGGCACCGTGCTCCCGTTCGGCCGGGCCGGCCTGCTCGCCGGTACCAGCGCCTTCGACGAGGTCGGCGGACCCGGCCCGGCCGGACCCGGTCCACTGGAGCCCGCCTTCTACGCGACCGTTGTAGGCGCGGCGACGGTCGTGGTGACCTCGGCGGTGGGCGGAGCGGCAGGTCTGGTCCGCAAGCGCCGCCGGCCGTCCTGACCCCGGCCGGTACCGCGCGTGCCCGGGCCGCTCTGTCGAACCTCGCCCCGGACGCCCGCGCCGGGTGGCAGGATCGGGGGAACGACCGGGTCGGACGAAGGGAGCGTGGAGACCCGCCATGACGGCACAGCGGCGCAGGGCGTCGCGGATCCTGCTGCTCGACGGCCGGGACCGCCTGCTCCTCTTCCACGGCGCCGACCCCGCGACACCCGGCGTCACCTGGTGGTTCACGCCGGGCGGCGGCCTGGAGCCCGGCGAGGACGTACGCGAGGCGGCCGAGCGGGAGCTCGCGGAGGAGACCGGCCTGCGGGGCGTGGAGCTGGGCCCGGTGGTGGCGTACGGCACGGCTTCGTTCTCCTTTCAGGGGCGGCGCTACGAGCAGGAGCAGTGGTTCCACCTCGCCCGGACGACGGACACGGTGCTCGACCACTCGGGCATGGGCGCGGACGAACACGCCCAGCTCCTCGCGGCACGCTGGTGGACGGTCGGGGAACTGAGGGCCACCACCGAGACCGTCTACCCGGTCGGGCTGGTGGACTTTCTGGAGCGGCTGTTGACCGAGGGGCCACCGGTCACTCCGGTAAGGCTCTGAGGGTGGGTGCAGTGGTCCACAATGGGTGGACGTGACAAGTTGAGGGGACGCCTGGATGAGTGCCGAAGATCTCGAGAAGTACGAGACCGAGATGGAGCTCAAGCTCTACCGGGAGTACCGGGACGTCGTCGGCCTGTTCAAGTACGTGATCGAGACCGAGCGACGGTTCTACCTCACCAACGACTACGAGCTGCAGGTGCACTCGGTCCAGGGCGAGGTGTTCTTCGAGGTGTCGATGGCGGATGCGTGGGTCTGGGACATGTACCGGCCGGCCCGGTTCGTCCGCAAGGTCCGGGTGCTGACCTTCAAGGACGTGAACATCGAGGAGCTCGCGAAGAGCGATCTGGAGCTGCCCTCGGACGAGCCCGGCTTCGGGAACTGACGTTGGACCGCCCCGGCCCCGGATGTCCAGGGGAATTTCGCGCATTCCGGGATTACCACTCCTGCGGGTGACAGGAGTTATCCACAGGCCGGGGTTTTCCACAGGAAGTGACAACCTTCTGGTCCGCCCCGGGGCCGCACGGCAACCTCCTCGGCGGAGGTGGTCACCGTGCAGGACACCAAGCGCGCAACGCGCAAGCAGACGGCGAAGGCCCAGCAGGACGGTCGGCCGCCGCGCCGGAGGGCGGCGCGGCCCGGGGCGACCGGCGGGCAGTCCCCGCCGGTCACCCCCGGTGCGGCCGGCCCGGCGCGGACCGGCAACGGCGGCCTCGGCCGCTACGGCGAACAGGTCGCCGCCCGGCGGCTGGCCGAGGACGGCCTGCGCATCCTGGACCGCAACTGGCGGTGCACCGAGGGCGAACTCGACATCGTGGCCCTCGACGGCGACACCGTGGCGGTCTGCGAGGTGAAGACCCGCTCCGAGCGGGGGTTCCAGCACCCCAGCGAGGCGATCGACCGGACGAAGGCCGCCCGGCTGAGGCGGCTGGCGGAGCGCTGGATGGCCGAGCGCTGGCCCGGCCACTTCGAGCGACTGGCCGGACCCGACTACCGGCCGGGGCCCGCCGATCCGCCGTGGGTACCCGTCCCGCCGGGCGGAGTCCGGATCGACCTGGTCGCCGTCATCAACCGGATCCGCGGCGCCGCTTCGGTGGACCACCTGCGGGGGGTGGTCTGAGATGGCCTTCGCCCGGACGTGTTCCGTCGCGCTGGTCGGCGTCGACGGCGTGATCGTCGAGGTCCAGGCCGACCTGGAGCCCGGGGTGGCGGCGTTCACCCTGGTCGGCCTGCCCGACAAGGCACTCACCGAGGCCCGCGACCGGGTGCGCGCGGCCGTCGTGAACAGCGGTGAGACCTGGCCGCAGCGGAAGCTGACCGTCGGACTGAGCCCGGCGTCGGTGCCCAAGAGCGGTAGCGGCTTCGACCTCGCGGTGGCCTGCGCCGTGCTGGCCGCCGCCGAACGGCTGGACCCCTCCGCGATCGCGGACCTGCTCGTCATCGGCGAACTCGGGCTCGACGGGCGGGTGCGCCCGGTGCGCGGGGTGCTTCCGTCGGTGCTGGCCGCCGCCGACGCAGGCTACCTGCGGGTCGTGGTGGCCGAACAGACCGCCGCCGAGGCCTCGCTCGTCCCCGGTGTCACCGTCATCGGCGTGCGGAGCCTTCGCCAGCTGGTGGCCGTACTGACCGGAGCGCCCGAACCGGAGGAGCCGCCCGACCCGGTGGGCGGGCGCCCGGACCCCCTGATGGCCGGCCTGATGCTCCCCGGGGCGGGGGTGCGCGGGCTGCCCGGCGACGCGGCGGCCCGGATGGACCTCGCCGACGTGGCCGGACAGTACGAGGCCCGCAGGGCCCTGGAGATCGCCGCCGCCGGCGGCCACCACCTGTACCTGAAGGGCCCGCCGGGTGCGGGCAAGACCATGCTGGCCGAGCGGCTGCCGTCGCTCCTCCCGCCGCTCACCCAGAAGGAGGCGCTTGAGGTCACCGCGGTCCACTCCGTGGCCGGGCTGCTCCCGGCCGGTCGGCCGCTGATCGACCGCGCGCCCTACTGCGCCCCGCACCACTCCACCACCATGCCGGCGATCGTCGGCGGGGGCAGCGGACTGCCGAGACCGGGCGCCGTCTCGCTGGCCCACCGGGGCGTGCTCTTCCTGGACGAGGCACCGGAGTTCCCGGTCCGGGTGCTCGACGCCCTGCGCCAGCCGCTGGAATCGGGCGAGGTGGTGATCGCCCGTTCGGCCGGATCGATGCGGCTGCCGTCCCGCTTCCTGCTCTGCCTGGCCGCGAACCCCTGCCCCTGCGGGCGCCACTCCCGGCGGGGAGAGGGCTGCGAATGCACGCCGGCCATGGTCAGCCGGTACCAGGGGCGGCTCTCCGGACCGTTGCTGGACCGGGTCGACCTGCAGGTCCAGGTCGCCCCGGTGACCAGGGCCGAACTGATGCAACGGGACAGCACGGCGGAGACCACCGAGATCGTCGCGGCGCGCGTCCTGGTCGCGCGTGAGCGGGCGGCTGCCCGGCTGGCCGAGACCCCCTGGCGCACCAATGCCGAGGTCCCCGGTTACGAGCTCCGCACCCGTTGGCAGTTGGCGTCGGGCGCGCTGAACGACGCCGCGCGCCAACTGGAACGCGGTCTGCTGACCGCCCGCGGCCTGGACCGGGTGCTCCGGGTCGCCTGGACGGTCGCCGACCTCGCGGGCCGGGACCGCCCCGACCGGCGCGACGTCAGGACCGCGCTCGTCCTGCGCACCGGGGTCGAACAGGGGCTCCCGCTGACGGAGCGTTTCGACGGCTGGTCCGGCCCGTCCGGCCCCGCCCCGGAGGGGGACGGTGACCCGGTGGAGAAGGAAAAGCGGCCGGCCCGCCCGCGTACGGCCCGCACGAAGCCCGACCGGCACGCGGAGACCGAGGAGACCGTCGTATGAACCGCACCGCCGACCACCGCAGGCACGGCTCGTCGCCGGGGACCAAGGGAGCCCCGGGGGTCGGGTCGGAGACCGTTCCCGGGATCGAGTCGGAGCGTCTCGCCAGGGTGCTGCTCAGCCGCCTCAGCGAACCGGGCGACGCGGTGATCGGCCGATGGCTGGCCCGCCTCGGGGCTCCCGAGGTGCTGCGGACGATCAGGGACGGCACCGTGCCCGGCCAGCCGGGCCCGGACGCCGGCCGGTTGGCCGGATACCGGGCCCGGCTGGCCGACCTCGATCCCGTCGCCGACCTGGAACGGGTACGAGAGGCCGGTGGACGCTTCATCATTCCGGGCGACACGGAATGGCCGAGCCAGCTGGACGATCTCGGGGAGAGCCGGCCGATCGGGTTGTGGGCGGCAGGCCCCGGATCGCTGCGCCTGCTCGCCCTGCGTTCGGTCGCCGTCGTCGGCGCCCGGGCGTGCACGGCGTACGGCGCACACGTCGCCGGAGAGCTCTCCGCACAACTCGCCGAACGCGGATGGGTGGTGGTTTCCGGTGGGGCGTACGGGATCGACGCGGCGGCCCACCGCGGCGCGCTGGCGGTCGGCGGGATGACCATCGGGGTCCTCGCCTGCGGGGTGGACGTGGCCTACCCGCGGGGCAACACCGACCTGATCCGCAGGATCGCCGCCCAGGGGCTCCTGCTGAGCGAACTCCCGCCGGGGGAGCACCCCACCCGGTTCCGGTTCGTCCTGCGCAATCGGGTGATCGCCGCCCTGACCAGGGGCACGGTGGTGGTCGAGGCGGCGATGCGCAGCGGGGCACTCAGTACGGCCCGACGTGCCCGCGACCTCAACCGGCACACCATGGGCGTCGCCGGGCCGGTGACCTCGGAACTCTCGGCCGGGGTGCACGCCCTGATCCGCGGCGGCGCCACCCTGGTCACCGACGCCGCCGAGGTCGCCGAACTGATCGGCGCGATCGGCGACGACCTGGCACCGCAGCGGAGCGGGCCGGTCCTGCCGAGGGACCTGTTGGAGCCGGAGGCGGCGCTGGTCCTGGAGGCCGTGCCGGCCACGGCGGAGGGCGCGCCGGTGGAGCGACTGGCCCGGCAGTCCGGACTCCCGCCGGACGAGGTGCTGCACCGGCTCTACGAGTTGGGTTCGCTCGGTTACATCGAGCGCCACGGAGCCCACTGGCGCCTGGTCAGGAGGAGGTGACGCGCAGGCGCGCAGGCGGGCAGGCGGGCAGGCCGTCGGGCGGACCGGTCGGGCTGCGGTTCGCCGCCGCCGGTACCCGGTTCCGGCGACACGAGTGCCACCGGATCGAGGGACGCCCGAGTGGCGGTAGCACTCTGCAGCGAGTCGGTCACGCTACGCTCGCCATGCCTTCCCTATCAGCACATGACTCGGCAGAACGGCGCAGACCAACGCATGCCCACACACATTCCGGGACACAGAGTGACCGGTGGCGCCCGGTCCTCGGGAGGGCCGCGGACCGAGCGGCGCCCCGTGACCGAGTTCCCGTCCAAGGCCACGGGCGGGATGGGGTCCCTGGCGCGGCAAGGCGGCCGACCGGCGCACACCGGGGCGCACGACGACCGGCCGGACGCGTCCGGCGCCTCCGACGACGCGTCGGCCATCGCGCCGGCCCCCGCACCGGTCGAGACCCCGGCCCCCCGCCGGGCGACGGGCGGCCAGGACCGCACGGCTCTCGAAGCACTCTGGCGCTCCTACAAGGAGACGGGTGACCAGCGGCTGCGGGAACAACTGATCCTGCACTACTCACCACTCGTCAAGTACGTCGCGGGCCGGGTGGGGGTCGGCCTGCCCTCCAACGTGGAGCAGGCCGACTTCGTCTCCTCCGGTGTCTTCGGACTGATCGACGCGATCGAGAAGTTCGACATCGACCGCGCCATCAAGTTCGAGACCTACGCGATCAGCCGCATCCGCGGCGCGATCATCGACGAGCTCCGGGCGCTGGACTGGATCCCGCGCTCGGTGCGACAGAAGGCGAAGGCGGTCGAGCGGACGTACGCGACCCTGGAGGCCCGGCTGCGGCGGACGCCGCACGAACCCGAGGTCGCGGCCGAGATGGGCATCGCCATCGAGGACCTGCACGCCATCTTCAGCCAGCTCTCGCTCGCCAACGTGGTCGCCCTGGACGAACTGCTCCACCCCGTCGGCGAGGGCGGCGACCGGCTGAGCCTCATGGAAACCCTGGAGGACCACGGCGCCGACAACCCGGTCGAGGTGGCGGAGGACCGGGAGCTCCGCAGGCTGCTGGCGCAGGCCGTGAACACCCTGCCCGAGCGGGAGAAGACCGTGGTGACGCTCTACTACTACGAGGGGCTGACCCTCGCGGAGATCGGTCAGGTCCTCGGGGTGACCGAGAGCAGGGTCAGCCAGATCCACACGAAGTCGGTGTTGCAGTTGCGCGCCAAGCTTTCGGACATTCGGTAGGGACGCTCGGCCGTCGCGCACGCCGGGCCCGCGCCCCTGTGCCTCTTGGCGCTTCCCTTCCGCGACCTCTGCGACGCGCGGCACCGTACCGGCGCGCTGTAGGGCTCCGTACAGTGGGAGGGTGCCGAAGATCCGAGCGGCCAGTGTGGCCGAGCACCGTCAGTTGCAGCGGGCAGCTCTTCTTGATGCTGCCCGCAGTCTCCTCACCGAAGGAGGCATGGAAGGGCTGAGCTTCCCCGCGCTCGCCGCGCGTACGGGGCTCGCGCGCTCCTCGGTGTACGAGTACTTCCGTTCCCGTGCGGCGGTGGTCGAAGCGCTCTGCGAGGTCGACTTCCCGCTCTGGGCGGCCGAGATCGAGGCCGGCATGGAGAGCTGCGACACTGCGGCCGAGCGGATCGAGTCCTATGTTCGCGGACAGTTGCTGCTGGCCGCGGACCCGCGCCACCGGGCGGTCGCCGCGATCTCCGCGCTGGAACTCGACGACGCGGCCCGTGAACGCATCCGGGCGGCGCACGGGAAGCTGGCCGGACTGGTGGTCCAGGCGCTGGAGGACTTCGGACACGAGCGGCCGAGGCTCGCCGCAGCGCTGCTCCAGGGGATCGTCGAGGCGGCCGTACGGCAGTCCGAGCAGCGCGCGGCCGGCGGGCGGGCCGAGAGTCCCGAGGTGATCGCGGACGCCGCCGTCGCCCTCGCCCTGTACGGGCTGGGGCCCAGCTGACCCCTTCTCCCACCCCGGGTGGTGAGGGTGTGGCCGAGCCCGGGCCGCCGTCCGCGCCATCCGCTCCGCCGTCCGCTCCGCCGCGCGGGTGACCCCCCGGATCGTCGCCGAGCGGTAGCAGACGGGCAGTGCCGGCGCCGAGCAGGGCCGGCGGGTCGAGGTACCGCCTGCCGCGCAGCAGGCCCCAGTGCAGGCAGGACCCGTCGGCGCAGTGGCCGACACCGGTGGTGAGCCGCCCGATCACCTGGCCCGCCACCACCGGGGTGCCCACCGGGACGCTGCCGGTCACCGGCAGGTAGGTGGTGCGCAGTGGTGGAGCCGGAGGCGCGGCGGACGTCGGGTGGGTGACCGTGACCACGGGGCGGCCCGCCACTGGTCCTGCGAACGTCACCACGCCCGCCGCCGCCGACCGGACGTCCGCGCCGGGCGCGGCGGCCAGGTCGACGCCCCGGTGGCCGGCGGCATAAGGGCCGGCCGGCGCATCGAACCGGTCGACGATCTCGCCCGGCCCGCCCTGGGGACCGTCCACCGGCCATGACCGCTGCTGCCCCCGGTTCCCGCTTCCGGTCCCACCCCCTCTCCCTTGTCTCCCTTGTCTCCCTTGTCCGTCGACCCCGACCCCGACCCCGACCCCGACCCCGACCCCGACCCCGACCCCGACCCCGACCCCGACCCCGGCCCCGACCCCGTCACCCTGACCGCCGTTCCCGCTGACGGACTCCTCGGCCGCATGCCCCGCCTGTCCCGGCAGGACGGTCAGCAGCAGCGCCGTCAAGGTCAGCAGCGCGAGCAGCAGCACCCTGTGGCCGTGCCCGGGACCCGGCCCGGGCGGCGGGAGCGCCAGCAGGGGGCCCGCACCCGAGCCGGCACCCGAGAAGCCGCGCCCTGCGGAACCGCGCCCCGCGGAACCACGACCTGCGGAACCGCGGCGTGCACCGACCGAAACACCCGTCATTGCCGTCATGCGGTCGAGGCTCCCCGTGCCGCCCCCGCCCCACCAGCCCTGTTCCGGTTCCTGTGGACAACCGGCCCCTGTGGACAGCGGCTGTCCCCCCAACGGGTGCACGCCGTCGGTGTACGAGGGCCCGGGAGGCCCGCCCCGTGTCCTCGTCCGCTTCCCGCCCGTACCGGAGCGCGCGGCCCTGCCGGGGGGCGCCCGCCTGTCGTGGAGTCGCTCGGCGCTCGGCGCTTCCCGTACACTTCACACGCGACCCGGTCCGCCGGGTCGACTTCGCACGCCCCGCCACCGGTGGACAGAAGCGGCCCCGGCCGCCACCCTCCGCCAGGTGCGAGTGCCGCTCGGTCCGCCGAGCCCGGACGGTCCCAGGACCGCTCGGGTGGAAGCGGCTCGGCACGTTCGGGGCGTCAGGCGTGGCTGTCACCTGGCTGCCACGAACAAAACCGAGCCTGACCCGGCCGTTCGCAGACGCCGAGCGGGGAGCGCCACCGCGCCTACCGCCACGCAGCTGTGCCAGAGCCGGGCGCAACACCTGAGGAGCACGGCTATGGCCGTCGTCACGATGCGGGAGCTGCTTGAGAGCGGCGTCCACTTCGGTCACCAGACCCGCCGCTGGAACCCGAAGATGAAGCGCTTCATCATCACCGAGCGCAACGGCATCTACATCATCGACCTCCTGCAGTCGCTGAACTACATCGACCGCGCCTTCGAGTTCATCAAGGAGACCGTTGCCCACGGCGGCAGCGTCCTCTTCGTCGGCACGAAGAAGCAGGCCCAGGAGGCCATCGCCGAGCAGGCCACCCGCGTGGGCATGCCCTACGTGAACCAGCGCTGGCTCGGCGGCATGCTGACCAACTTCTCGACCGTCTACAAGCGCCTGCAGCGCCTCAAGGAGCTCGGCGAGCTGGACTTCTCGGACGTGGCCGGTTCCGGCCTCACCAAGAAGGAGCTCCTGGTCCTCCAGCGCGAGCACGACAAGCTGGAGAAGACCCTCGGCGGTATCCGTGACATGCAGCGCGTTCCCAGCGCTGTCTGGATCGTGGACACCAAGAAGGAGCACATCGCGGTCGGCGAGGCCCGGAAGCTCAACATCCCGGTCGTCGCCATCCTCGACACCAACTGCGACCCCGACGAGGTCGACTACAAGATCCCGGGCAACGACGACGCGATCCGCTCCGTCACCCTGCTGACCCGCGTGATCGCCGACGCCGTCGCCGAGGGCCTCAAGTCCCGCGCGGGTGTCGCCAAGGGCGACGTGAAGGCCGAGCCGGGCGCCGACCAGCCGCTGGCCGACTGGGAGAAGGACATCCTGGAGGGCGAGAAGAAGGCTGAGGAGGCTCCGGCCGCCGAGGCCGAGGCCACCGAGGCCCCCGCCGTCGAGGCCACCGAGGCTCCGGCCGCCGAGGCCGAGGTCACCGAGGCCCCCGAGGCCCCGGCCGCCGAGGTCACCGAGGCTCCGGCCGAGCAGGCCTGACGTACCAAGGGTGAGGGGCACCCACCGGTACGACACCGGTCGGTGCCCCTCTCTCCCGTGGCGTGGCCGGACCACCGGCCCAGGCCCAACCCCACGCCGACCCCCGCGACGCCTCGGGGGAGTGACACCATGGCGGACTTGAACGCCGCGGCCCTCAAGAAGCTCCCGGAACGCAC
>NZ_JBHXKE010000149.1:0-23079 GCF_042722765.1 Kitasatospora sp. NPDC058406 | reverse complement strand
GGGCGGGGCGGCGGGCGGAGCGGCCGGGGCAGGCGCCTCGGGCGGGGGCGGGGCCGGCGCCGGCGCCGGCGCCGGCGCGGTCGGCGAGGGTCTGGGCACCGCGGCCAAGGCCGGGATCGCCGCCGCCGTCGCGGTGGCCGCAGCCGCCGTCGCCGCCTACGCGCTCACCGGCTCGCCCGAGCCGAAGCCCCCGGTCGCCGCTCCGCCGGTCTCCGCGCCCGCCGCGCCCGCACCGCCGGCTGCGCCGGCCCCCGTGCCGGAGCCGGAGCCGGCGCCGAGCAGCCCCCGACCGGCGCCGGTCGAACCGGCGCCGAGCCCGTCCGCGCCCCCGCCGCCCGTCCCGACGCCGAAGGCCGTGCCCCCGCAGGCGCCGCCGGGAAAGGCGCCCGCCGGCACTCCGGCGGCCTCGCCGACCCCCACACCCCCACCGAAGCCCACGCCGACCCCCACCCCCACCCCGACGCCGCCCCCGGTTCCGGTCCCCGTGGTCCCGACACCGAGCGTGCCGCCGGTGCCCACGCCCGAGGTGCCGGTGATCCCGACGCCGACGCGGCCCCCGCAGCCCACACCGACCGTGACGCCCAGCGCGCCGACCCTGCCGCCGCTGCCCGAGCCGACGGACTTCTGGGCCGACGACCTTCCGGTGGTCAAGCCCGGCAACAACCGCGTGCCGCCGCCGCAGCCGAGCATCCGGCAGAAGGGCAGCGACTGGTTCTGGCAGCGGGACGCCGTCAGCATCGACGGCGCCCGGCACGCGCACGGCATCACCGTGCACGCCCCCGCCACCACGCTGATCGACCTCAACCGGAGCTGCACGTCGTTCGACGCGGTGGCCGGGATGGACGACCTGACCGTCTCGATCGGCGGTGTGGTCTTCTCGGTGCAGGGCGGTGACGGCCGCACCCTGTGGAGCTCGCCCGCCCTGCGGGCCGGCGATCCGGCGGTGCCGGTGCACGTGCCGCTGGCCGGTCAGAAGTCGATCCGGCTGGTGGTGACGCCGGCGAACGGCGTCTGGTCGGCGCTGAACATGGCCGACTGGGCCGAAGCCCGCTTCAGGTGTTCCTGAAGCGGGCTCCGACGGGCGTCGATCCGTCCCCACGGTGATCCGGTCGTGCGGTGATCCGTCTGTGCGGTGATCCGGTCGTCGGACGATCCGGAGGGCGGACGCGGACCGGCCGCGTGCCGGGTGATCAGACGGCGCAGGAGCCGTCCGCGCAGGACTCGCCGGCCGGGACGACCGGCACCGGCGCGGGCCGGCGCTCGCCGATCTCGGAGGCGACCTGCTCCAGCACCTGACGGAAGGCCTCGGCCTCCTGGCCGCCCTGGACCGCCCACTTGCCCTCGAAGACGAAGGTCGGCACGGCGGTGATGCCCAGCTCGCGGGCCTCGGCCAGCTGCGCGCGGACCTCGGCGACACCCTCGTCGCCCGCCAGGTAGGCGGTCACCCGGTCGCGGTCCAGGCCCGCCTCGACGGCGACACCGGTGAGTGCGGCACGGTCGCCGACGTCCACGCCGTCGGTGAAGTGCGCCTTCAGCAGCGCCTCCTTCAGCCGGCCCTGGACGGCCGCGCCGTACTCGGTCTCGGCGAGGTGCAGCAGCCGGTGGCCGAGGAAGGTGTTGGCGTGCAGCGCGGCGTCGAAGTCGTAGGTGATGCCCTCGGCCCGGCCGAGCTCGGCCACCCGGGCGTCCATCGCGACGGACTGCGGGCCGTAGCGCTCCGCCAGCCACTCCCGGTGCGGGCTCGCCGTGGCCGGGGCGTCCGGCACCAGCTGGTACGGCCGGTAGACCACCTCGACGTTCTCCTTGCCCGCGAAGCCGTCGAGCGCCTGCTCGAAACGGCGCTTGCCGATGTAGCACCAGGGGCAGGCGATGTCGGAGTAGATCTCGACCTTCATGACGGGGGCTCCAGGGGTGGAAGGGATGCGGTCCGAGATAGGTGAACGGTGAACCATCTCGGGACATTCCCGACAGGCCCGCAGGTGGCCCGCGACTCAGTGCTCGGGCGGCGCCGGAACCACCAGGACCGGGCAGGCGGCGTGATGGACCAGAGCGCCGCTGACCGAGCCCAGCAGCAGCCGGGCGAACCCGCCGTTGCCCCGGGTGCCGACGACCACCGTGTGCTGGCGGGCCGAGGCCGCCAGCAGGACCTCGATCACGTTCCCCAGCACCACGTGGAGCGAGAACTCCCCCTCGTACGGGCGGGAACGGGCCTCCTGGACGGCGGCCACCGAGCGGCGGAGGCCGTCCGCCATCGACTCGACCAGGGTCTCCACGCTCTCCTGGACGAGTTCGGCCATCCCCGGGGGGTACCCGGCCGGCGCCGGGTTGACGACCGCGAGCACGTACAGCGGCAGGCCGAACACCTCGGCCTCCGTCATCGCCCGGTCCAGGGCCCAGAGCGAGCCGTCCGAACCGTCGCACGCCGCCAGCACCCCCGGCGGACGGCCCGTCGGCGGACGGCCGAGCACCGACAGCACGACGGGGACGGACGGGTCCGGACTGGCACTGGTCACCACGGCCTCCGCAGGGGAAGGGGACGGAACGCCCCGCCATGATCGCCCGCACGGCCCAGCCGCACGGGCGAGCCGCGCCGGGCGGACGTCGGTGCGGCTCGCGGCGGGAGGGGTGCGGGGCGGGCGCGCGCAGCGGGGCGCAGCGCGTCGTGGACGACCGGACCGGGGCGGGGCGGGGCCGACCGGGGCGGACGGGGGCGGACGGGGGCGGCAGGATCAGGCCAGGTTCGCGCAGGGCGCGGGCGGGCGGCCCGGTGCGCACAGGAAGTCGGACCGGCCGACGTCCTGCTCCGGACGGACCCCTGCGCGGGCGCGCCGGGCCCCGGGGCGGGGCAGCCGTACCGCGGCCGGGTCAGGCGAAGCGGGGCGGCGTGAGGGCGGTGTGTTCGGGCAGGGGGAGGCCGGTCCAGCAGGCGCCGTGCCGGCGCGCGCGGACGCGGCGGAGCCAGAGTTCGGTGGCCACCAGGTCGGCGAGGCCGGCCAGGGCGGCGGGCGCGAGGGGCGTCGCCGGGTCGGCGGCGCGGGCGAGGTCGGCGCGGACGGCACGGAGGTCGATCAGGCCGGCCTCGGCGAGCAGGGGTGCGTCGAAGAGTTCGGCCAGTCCGTCGGCGGCGAGCCGCAGGCCCGCCCGGGTGGCGGTGGTGCGGTCGGGCCGGGGGCCCCGTCCCCAGCCGGGCGGGAGGTCGGTGCGGCCGGCGCCGGCGAGGACGGCCTGCAACAGGGCGGGCCGCGCGCCGGGCTGGAGCCGGACGTCGGCGGGGAGGAGACGGGCGGCGCGCACCACCTGGTTGTCCAGGAAGGGCGCGTGCAGCCGTTGACCGGGTTGCTCCGTGGCGTGGACGAGCGTGCGGAACCCGCGCGCGTGCCGATGGAGGGCGTGGCGGGCCCGGTGCGCGCCCGGGTGCTCCCCGGGCGCCGGTTCGCGCGCCGCCAGGCGGAGCCTGAGGGCGACGGCCGAGAGGGCCTCGTCCGAGAGCCAGCGGGCCGCCGGGCCGGGCACCACCCAGGCGAGGTCACCGACCGAGCGGGCACCCGCCGTGCCGCCGCCGTCCGCGACGTGCCGGAGGGTCAGCTTCACCGCGACGTCGTCGAGCGCGTCGGCGAACCTGATCCGGGAGAGCCGGTGGGCGGCCCGGACCACGGCGAGCGGGGTGCGCAGCGCGCCGACGAGCACGCCCGCGGCGGCCCGGTCGGCACCCGCCAGGGCCACCACCGGCGACAGGAGCTCCCGCGAGCGGCCGGCCCGGACCAGGTCGGCCAGCCGGGCCGGGTGCCCGTCCAGGACCTGCCGGGCGCCGTAGCCGGTGAGGTGGTCCGTGCCGCCGACGTCGAAGCGGGCCTCGGCGCCGGCGGCGGCGACCAGTTCGGGGCCGGGCTCGTCGGTGAGCCGGCCCGCGGCCGGGTCGGAGCGCAGGTGGGCGTACGGGAGGGTGGCCGGGCCGGGGGCGAGCACGGTGTGGCGCAGCCGGGGGACGTCGGGGGCGAGGGTCAGGGCGGCCGGGCCGTCGTCCTCCCCGGAACCGTCCCCGCCGCAACCGCGCCCGTCGAAGGCGGTCTCGCCGAAGGTGACGGCGGCGAGTTGTTCGGTGGCGGGCAGCGGCCGGGCGGCCGGGCGGGCCCAGGAGCCCTTGACCGCCCCGGTCCGGCCGGCAAGCCCGACTACCGCACCGGGCGCGGCACGGCCGCCGGCCCTGCCCGTCGCTGCCGCCCGCTCACCGGAGTCCGCGAAGTCCCCCGCCGCGTCCCCTACCGCGCTGCCGACCGGGTCGGCCCCGGCGGCCTGCGGACCGGCCCGGCGGGGCACGGCGGCCGGGCCCGAGGCGAGCGGGACCGCGGCGGCGAGCAGCGCGACGGTGGCGGACGCCGTCCCGTACGAGAGGTCCACGCCGAGCCGGGAACGCCCGGACCCGACGGCCGGCGGCGCGGTCCCGGCCGGGCTGGTCCGGACCCGGGAGCGGACCGACTCCAGCAGTGCCCGGGTGAGTTCGCGGACGGCCGCCGCCTCGCCGGGCGGCCGTGCGCCGTCGGCACCCGGTTCGTCGTACGAGGTGAGGTACGGGCGCCCCCCGCGCACGGCCAGCGCGTGCCCGGGCGGGACGCGCTGCACGCCGAGGTACGGGGTGCCGGTGCCGAGCGCCTCCGGCGACTCCGGGCAGGCGAGCCGGGCCGCCAGGTGGCCGGTGTCGAGGGGCGCGCCCACCAGGTCGGCGAGCGGGAGGGCGGCGGTGGCGTAGGCGGTGCCGCCGGCCCAGGGGGTGTGGAAGACGGGCTGGGCGCCGGCCAGGTCGGTCAGCAGCACGGTGGAGCGGACACCGGTGCGCAGGACGGCGGTGTAGCTGCCGGGCCAGACGGTGAGGTGGCGGACGGCGCCGCCGCGGGCGGCGGCCAGACCTGCGGCGAGTTCGGCGTCGGAGGCGCCGCAGTGGCCGAGGACGGCGAGGCGGCTGGTGGCGGGGGTGTCCTCGACCCGGTCGGGACCGGCGTGGCCGGAGGTGACGGTGGCGGGGGCTCCCGGCCGGAGGGTGACCAGGCGGATCTCCTCGGGTCGCCAGTCGCCGACCGCCCAGAGCGGGTCGGGGCCGCTCCACAGGAGGCGCGCGGCGATCGGGCTCACTGCGCCGGGGGGCTCGTGCGCCGGGGCGCCCGGTCGGGGTGCGGCCGTGCACCAGCCCGTCAGCCACCGCATCGTGCCTCCACCGGACGAGGACCTGCACCGCGCGGCGCGTCCACCGCCGGGCGTCCCCCTCCATCCCGTGGTGCGCCGCGGCGGGCGCCCACCGCGGGCCGGCGCGCCGTCAGAAGACATGGTGCCACCGCTCGGCCGTCCGGTGACCGGAGTTGTCGTTTCCGGTGCGGGGAGAAACCGGGAGCGCGGCGAACGGAGAAGGACCGGGGCCGGACAGCCGCGGCGCCCCGGGGAACTCCGGGCGACTCCGCGGGATCCGGGGTGCGGCGCGATCCGGGGCGTGAGTACCGCGGGTAGTCGGAACCGGCGGTCGAACGCCTGGGCGACCCGTTCCGGTGGGGCGACCCGGGCCTCCCCCTCCTCGGCCCGGACCGCCCCTCACGTCGCCTTGTCATGGCCATCGCGAAATGGCCGAAAGGCGTCGCTCAGTCCGGGAGGGCATCCGCATGCCCTCCCGGACTTCGCCGCCGCCCGCGGGGATGTAGACGGCGGCTTCCCCCGGCCCGCCGGGTCCTCGACGGCGGGCCGACCCACGACCACCAGCGAATCGCCGACCAGCCGGTCGGGCCAGGGGGCACGGCCGGGCGCACATCGACACGGGACCGGAGCACGGCACTCCGGCGCGCGGTCGGAACACCGCGGCACGGCCGGATCCGGGTGGTCCGGACCAACTCGCCGACCCGCCCGCCGGACGCGGCCGGGTGCGCGATCCCGCCATCCGGAATGCGGCCTCTTAACCCTCGGAACGCGTCCGACTACTCTAGGTACAGCAGCTACGGCCCGGTGCCGCCCGGGCCCCGCGCACAAGGCCGCAGGAGGTGCCCCCGCCACCATGACCGTCAGCCCACGAGGACCGAACGAACGGCTCGGCACGCTCCTGACTCTCGCCCAGATCAGCAACGCCGGGCTGGCTCGCCGGGTCAACGACCTCGGCGCGCAACGCGGGTTGACGCTCCGGTACGACAAGACCTCGGTGGCCCGCTGGGTCAGCAAGGGCATGGTGCCGCAGGGCCCCGTCCCGCACCTGATCGCCACCGCGATCGGCGGCAAGCTCGGGCGGCCGGTCCCGCTGGAGGAGATCGGCCTCGGTGACACCGATCCGGCGCCCGAACTCGGCCTGGCCTTCCCGCGCGAGGTGTCCGAGGCGGTCCGTTCCGCCACCGACCTCTGGCGGGTCGACCTCGACCTGCGCCGCGGCCCCGGCGGCGGCCGCTGGAGCGACAGCCTGGCCGGCACCTTCTCCGTCGCGGCGTACGCGACCCCCGTCTCCCGCTGGCTGATCACCCCGGCCGACGGCTCGGTGGCCCGCGAGCTCCCCCTGCGCTCCCCCGTCGAGGCGGGCTCGTACCGGGTCGGTCACTCGGACGCCGCCAAGCTCCGCGAGGCGGCCCAGGAGGCCCGCCGCTGGGACTCCAAGTACGGGGGCGGGGACTGGCGTTCGTCGATGGTCCCGGAGTGCCTGCGGGTCGAGGCCGCGCCGCTGCTGCTGGCCTCGTACAGCGACGCGGTGGGCCGTGCGCTGTTCGGCGCGACGGCCGAACTCACCAGGCTGGCCGGATGGATGGCCTTCGACACCGGCCAGCACGAAGCCGCCCAGCGCTACTACATCCAGGCCCTGCGCCTGGCCCGGGCCGCCGCCGACGTGCCGCTGGGCGGCTACGTGCTGGCCTCGATGAGCCTGCAGGCCTGTTACCGGGGCTTCGCCGAGGAGGCCGTGGACCTCGCCCAGGCCGCACTGGAGCGCAACCGGGGCCTGGCCACCACCCGCACGATGAGCTTCTTCCACCTGGTCGAGGCCCGGGCCCAGGCCAGGGCGCGCAACGCGGCGGCGTGCGCGACGGCGCTCGGGGCCGCCGAGAGCGCGCTCGAACGGGCCCGCGCCGGGGATCCCGATCCGGCGTGGATCGACTTCTACGCCTACGACCGGCTCGCCGCCGACGCCGCCGAGTGCTTCCGGGACCTCGGGGTGCCGTCCAAGGTCCGCCAGTTCACCCGGGAGGCGCTGGCCCGCCCGACCGAGGGCTTCGTCCGCTCGCACGGCCTGCGCCTGGTGGTCTCCGCGATGGCCGAGGCCGAGGCGGGAAACCTGGACGCGGCGGTCGCGGCCGGCGAGCGCGCCGTCGAGGTGGCCGGGCGGATCTCCTCGCAGCGCAGCCGCGAGTACGTGGTGGAGATGCTGCGCCGGCTGGAGCCGTTCCAGAGCGAGCGCCGGGTGCGGGAGCTCGCCGAACGGGCCCGCTCGGTGATCGTCGCCCCCGCGTAGGCGGCGCCTCCGGACACGGTCGGACGCGGTCGGACGCGGTCCGACGACCCGGCAGCCCGGACCCACCGGGCGGCCGGGCGGCCGGGCAACCGAACGGCCGGACTGCCGGACTGCCGGCGTTAATTCGGATGCACGGCCGGAAGGCCCCCGGATATCGTCCTTCTCGTCCAGGTGCGCAGGCAGAGGTTACTTCCACTTCGTATGGGCGGGTCGCGGGTTCGAATCCCGCCACCGGCATTTCCGGCCGGTGTAGCTCAGTCAGGTAGAGCAGCTTCGTCACCTCAGCCGTCCTCGATCTCTGGACACCCATTCGTGAAAAGGTTTTCCGCACCTCCCGGTGCGACGGCAGCGGTTACTTCTTGGTGAGGCGCCGAAAGGCGCTGCGGTTCGAGCCCGCGACACCGCCGCCACTGTGATCTCGGGAGGCACGGCGCCGGGGTGCCCGGTGCGCAGGCCGGGGTTACTTCGGATCTTGCGGTTCCGGGTTCGAATCCCGGGCGGTCCGTGCGCGAGCGCGGCCGCTAGCTCAATCCGGTAGAGCACAAGCCTCTTACCCCCGCCGTCGTCGGCCGCCGGGCCGGCACGATCTCGGGCACCCCTTCCTCCGCCGTGCCTCCCGCACGACTTCCACCAGCCAGCAGGGGGGTTCCACCATGTCGCGTTTCAACGTCCGCCGGACCAGGCCGAGCGCGAGCTCGCCCGTGACCACCACCGGGCAGCGTGCGGTCAATCACAACGGCGGCACCGGACACCTCCGCGACGCGAAGTCCGAACTCTTCCTGCTGGCCGTCGCGAACATGGTCGGGCAGGACACGTTCCACGAGCGCGGCGGCCGGCGCGACGACCGCTACACCGCGCTGGTCCGCGAACTCGCCGTGAGCGACCCGGAATGGACCCTCGGCCTGCTCCGCTGGCTCCGGCACGAGGGCCAGCTGCGGACGGCCGCGCTGGTCGGCGCGGCCGAGTTCACCCGGGCCCGGCTGGACGCCGGCGAGCCCGGGTACTCCCGCCGGGCGGTCGACGCCGTCCTGCGGCGTGCCGACGAGCCCGGAGAACTGCTCGCCTACTGGACGTCCCGCTACGGGCGCGCGCTGCCGAAGCCGGTCAAGCGCGGCGTCGCGGACGCCGTCCGCCGGCTCTACGACGGCCGCGCGCTGCTGAAGTACGACACCGCGTCGAAGGGCTACCGCTTCGCCGACGTGCTGGAGCTGACCCACCCGGCGCCCCACCCGGAGAAGCCGTGGCAGGGCGCGCTGTTCGGCTACGCGCTGGACCGCCGGCACCGGCCCGACGAGACCGCCCCGCCCACCGGCGACCCGCTGCTCACCGCCCACCGCGACCTGCTGGCGCTCCCCGTCGACCGGCGGCGCGCGGTGGTGACCGGCGAGGGCGGAGCGGAGCGGCTGGCCGCGGCCGGGATGACCTGGGAGGCGCTGGCCGGCTGGCTGCAGGGGCCGTTGGACGCGGCCGTCTGGGAGGCCGTCATCCCGTCCATGGGCCCGATGGCGCTGGTGCGCAACCTGCGCAACTTCGACCGGGCCGGGGTCTCGGACGCGGTCGCGGCCGAGGTCGCACGGCGGATCGGCGACCGGGAGGAGGTGCGCCGCTCCCGCCAGTTCCCGTTCCGCTACCTGGCCGCGTACCGGCACGCGCCGTCGCTGCGCTGGGGGCACGCGCTGGAGACCGCGCTCTCCCACTCGCTCGCCAACGTGCCGGCGCTGCCCGGCCGGACGCTGATCCTGGTCGACCGGTCCGGGTCGATGTTCGACCGGCCGAGCGAGCGGAGCGGGCTCAACCGGGCCGACTCGGCGGCGATCTTCGGCACGGCGCTGAAGGTCCGGGCCGCCGACGCCGACCTGGTCGAGTTCGGCTCGACCAGCCGGGTCGTCGAGGTCGGCAGGAGCGAGGCGGTGCTGCGCGTGCTGGACCGCTTCGGCAGCCTGGGCGGCACCGCCACCGCCGCGGCCGTCCGCGCCCACTACCGGGACCACGACCGGGTGGTGATCGTCACCGACGAGCAGACCGGGCCGGGCCTCCACGGCCACGACCCGCTGGCGGCCGTCCCGGCCCGGGTGCCCGTCTACACCTGGAACCTGGCCGGCTACGCCCTCGCCCACGCACCCGCCGGGCCCGGCCGGCACACCTTCGGCGGGCTGACCGACGCGGCCTTCCGGCTCGTCCCGCTGCTGGAGTCCGGGCGCGACGCGGACTGGCCGTGGGGGGAGCGCGAGCGCCGTTGACGCCCACTCGACCGGCCCCCGCCGCCGTGGCAGCATCGCGGGCAGGCGGGGGCCGGTCGGGGCGAGCGAGGCGAGGAGCGGGCGGTGGCGTACGACGTCGACGTACTGGTGGTGGGGGGCGGGATCGTCGGGCTCTCCACGGCGTACGCGCTGGCCGGGGCCCGGCCCGGGCTCAGGCTCACCGTGCTGGAGAAGGAGCCCGGGTTCGCCGCGCACCAGACCGGGCGCAACAGCGGGGTCATCCACAGCGGCGTCTACTACCGGCCGGGCTCGCTCAAGGCCCGGTACGCGGTGGCCGGCGCCGCCGAGATGGTGGAGTTCTGCCGCGCCCAGGGCGTGCCGTACGAGGTCACCGGCAAGCTGATCGTCGCCACCGGGCCGGCCGAACTGGACCGGCTGCGCGCGCTGGCCGAACGCGGCCGGGCCAACGGCATCCCGGTGACCGAGCTGGACCGCCGGGGCATCGCCGAGCACGAGCCGTACGTCACCGGCGTCGCCGGGCTGCACATCGGCACCACCGGCATCTGCGACTACCCCGGCGTGGCCGCCGCCTACGCCCGGCTGGCCCGCGAGGCCGGCGCGGAGATCCGGACGGGCGCCGAGCTCCGGGCGGTCGCCCGCCGGCCGGACGGCGTGACCGTCCAGACCTCCACCGGCGAACTGCGCTGCCAGGTGCTGGTGAACTGCGCCGGACTGCACAGCGACCGGATCGCCCGGCTGGCCGGCGACGACCCCGGGGTGCGGATCGTGCCGTTCCGCGGCGAGTACTACGAACTCACCAAGGAGCGCAGGGAGTTGGTCCGGGGCCTGGTCTACCCGGTGCCCGACCCCGCCTTCCCGTTCCTCGGCGTCCACCTCACCCGGGGGATCCACGGCGACGTGCACGTCGGCCCGAACGCGGTACCGGCCCTGGCCCGCGAGGGCTACGACTGGCGCACCGTCCGCCCGCGCGACCTCGCCGACACGCTCGCCTTCCCCGGCACCTGGCAGATCGCCCGCCGGCACTGGCGCTACGAGGTGGGCGAGCTGCGCCGCTCGCTCTCCAAGCGGGCCTTCACCACCGCCGTGCAGCGGCTGCTGCCCGCCGTCACCGCGGCCGACCTGGTCCGGGCCGCCGCCGGCGTCCGGGCCCAGGCGGTGGCCCGGGACGGCTCGCTGCTGGACGACTTCGCGTTCGCCGGCTTCGACCCGGACGACCCGCGCTCCACCCGCCGTCTGGTGCACGTGCTGAACGCCCCCTCCCCCGCGGCCACGGCCTCGCTCCCGATCGGCCGTGAGGTGGCCCGCCGGGCGCTGGCGGCGCTGGACGCCGGCGGGTGACCCCCGCCCCCGCCCGGCCGGACGTGGGGACCGTCACAGGGCCTGCGGGCCGTGCCGGGCGGCCCCGTAGACTCGGTTGATTGTGACTGCCACCGCCCCGATCCCCCAGCCATCGCCCTCCGCCCGGCTCTCCGCCGCGCCCGCCGCGTACCCGGCGCCGATGTACCCGCACAAGGCCACCGAGGCCCAGCACAGCGAGCGGCGCATCCGCAGCTTCCAGCCGCGCCGGGGCCGGATGACCAACGCCCAGGCGGGCGCGCTGGACCGGGGCTGGGAGCGGTACGGCATAGCGATCGACGGCACCCCGCTCGACCTGGCCGCGCTGTTCGACGGCCTGCCGGTCACGCTGGAGATCGGCTTCGGCATGGGCGAGACGACCGCCGCGATGGCCGCCGCCGACCCGGCGACGGGCATCCTGGCCGCCGACGTGCACACCCCCGGCCACGGCAACCTGCTCGGGATGCTGGAGCGCGACGGCAGCCGGAACGTCCGGGCCGCCGCCGGCGACGCCGTGATCCTGCTGCGCGACATGCTCTCCGACGCCTCGCTGGCGGGCCTGCGGGTCTACTTCGCCGACCCGTGGCCCAAGCCCAAGCACCACAAGCGCCGGCTGATCCAGCCGTCCTTCCTGGACCTGGTGCTGCCCCGGCTGGCGCCCGGCGCGCTGGTGCACTGCGCCACCGACTGGGAGCCGTACGCCGAGCAGATGCTCGACGTGCTCTCCGCCTCGCCGGAGCTGGAGAACCTGCACCCCGAGGGTGACGGCACCGGCTGGCTGGAGCCCGCGGACCACCCGGACGGCTCCGTCCCGGGGTACGCGCCGCGGCCCGACTGGCGCCCGGTCACCAAGTTCGAACGGGCGGGCATCGCCAAGGGCCACGTGGTGCACGACCTGCTGTTCCGCCGCCGCTGATCCCCCGCCGGGTGTTCGACCCGGCGGTCGTCCGGCCTCCGCGACGGCGGCCGGCGGATGCGCGCGGGCGGGGGATTCGTCCCGACTCCTCCCGGCGGCCCGCCGGTGTGGCCTACCCTGTGCCGGGTGAGCAGCCCGTCCGGCGGGCACCACACCACCGTGCGGGCCGCCGACGACCGAGAGATGCCTCCGCGCACCGCCGGCACCCGGACCATCCCGGGGCCCCGGGAGCGCCGGGTGCACCGGCTCGTGCCCTGGCCGACCCGCGCGGCCCGGACCGGGACCGGTGCCGTGCTCGGCCCGCCGGCCGCCCCCCGGACCGACCCCGCCGCCGACCCGCCCGCAGACCCCGCCGCCGATCCCCCGGCCGGCCCGCGGGCGTCCCGGCCGGGGCGCCCGCCCCGAGCGGCCCGCGCCGCCCGGGCCGGCCGCGCCGCCCGCTCGGCCGCGACCTCCTCCGTCACCGCGACCGCCGTCCTGGCCCTGACCGGCTGCGGGGTGCTGATCCTCCATCTGGTCCGCCGGCAGACCGGGACCACCGGACTGCTGGTCGGCCTCGGGCTGGCCCTGGTCCCGCTGCCGTTCGTGCTCGGCGGCCTCGCCTGGCTCAACCAGACCGCCCGGGTCCCCCTGCGGCACACCGTCTTCTGCCTCGGCTGGGGCGCCTGCGCCGCCACCACGTTCGCGATCCTCGCCAACGGCTGGACCAACAGCTACCTGACCGCCCACCAGGGCAGCCTCGGCGAGGTGCTCGGCGCCGACCTGGTGACCCCGGTGATCGAGGAGAGCGCCAAGGGCGCCGCCCTGCTCGTCCTGCTGCTCCCGCTCGGCACGCGGCTCCGATGTACCGGCCGGGGCTCGGACCGCCCCTGTGCCTCCGTGCTGCGCACGCTGCCCGGTCCCCGGCAGCCCCGCGGGTACGACCGCCGCCCCGCCCTCGCGCACGCCCGTGGACGGCTCCGGCTCCGCCCCTACCTGCGCCCGCTGCCCTACCTGCGCCCCGCCCCGCCGACCCGCGACCACCGACGGGCCCGGTACCGGCCGCGCACGCTGGCCGCCGGGGTGGTCCTGGGCGGGATCACCGCCTGCGGCTTCGCCTTCACCGAGAACGCGCTCTACCTGGGCCGGGCCTTCACCGACGACCAGCAGCAGCGGCTGGACAGCATCGGGCTCGGCGAGGCGCCCAGCCTGCGGGACTTCGACGGCACCGTACAGACCTTCGTCCTGCGCGGCCTGCTCTCGCCGTTCGCCCACCCGCTGTTCACCGCGCTGACCGGACTGGGCCTGGCCCTCACGCTCACCACCGGGCGGCGCCTGCTGGCCCGGCTGGCGGCGCCGACCGGGCTGGTGCTGTCGATGGCGCTGCACGGCACCTGGAACGCGGCCGCCGACCTGGGCACCCGCGGGTTCCTGCTGGTGTACGCGGTGCTGATGGTGCCGTGCTTCGCGGCGCTGGTCTGCTTCGCCGCCTGGGCCCGCGCACGGACCTCCCGGCACGCCCCGCACCGCGGGAGCGGCACGGTGTCCGGACGGCGCGGCGGCCCCCTCGCGGGCGTGTTCCGGGGCGGGCTCCCCCGCCGGTTCCGGGGCGGCTCCGGGGTCCGCCCGGGGGGTGGTCCCGCGGGCGGTCCGGGGGCCGCCGGGGAACCGATTTCCCATTCGGGTGGCTCCCCCGTATAGTTGTGTTTACCGACGCGGGGTGGAGCAGCTCGGTAGCTCGCTGGGCTCATAACCCAGAGGTCGCAGGTTCAAATCCTGTCCCCGCTACTCAGTAGCGGAAGGCCCGGAGGACTCATCCTCCGGGCCTTCGCCGTTCCCGTTCCGAACTCGGCGACGGCACGGTCCTGCCACGAACCTGTAACAGCGGCCCCGGTCAAGATCCCCTAAAAAAGCCGTAAAGCATACTGAAGTGCAAAGTCACTCGTTCGGACGCGGACCATCGCGCCGAGTTAGGAACGCACTCATGCTGTCGAAGCGCCTTGCCGGCACCGCCGCGATCTGTCTGCTGCTGGCGGCCGGTGCCACCGCCTGCGGGGACACCCAGAGCAAGGCCGGGGCGGCCCCGAAGCTGGACACCGAGAAGCTCAGCGCCCAGGAGATCGAGCAGGCGACCAAGGACGCCCTGTCCGCCGCCACGTCCGTGAAGATCACCGGCGACATCGCCATGGACGAGGGCAAGATGACCATCGACCTGGCCCTCGACACCAAGAGCCAGTGCACCGGCACCATGAGCATGCCGGGCATGGGCAAGTTCGAGATCATCAGCGACGGCAAGCAGTCGTACGTGAAGCCGGACAAGGAGTTCTGGACCGCCATCGCGGGCAAGGAGGGGGCGAAGGCCGCCGAGCTGTTCAAGGGCCGCTACCTGTCGGGCCTCCAGGACTCCGAGATGAAGGACCTCACCTCGGTCTGCAACCTCAAGGACTTCACCGCGAAGATCGTCTCGGACGACTCCGGCAAGAGCGAGGCCACCAAGGGCGGGGCCGCCACCGTCAACGGCCAGAAGGCCTTCAGCCTCAAGGTGAAGGACCGGAAGGGCGAGGAGTCGACGATCCACGTCGCCACCGAGGGCAAGTTCTACCCGCTGCGGGTCGAGAAGAAGAGCGGCACCGAGGGCGGCCAGATCGACTTCACCGACTACGACAAGCCGCTCACCATCCAGGCCCCGCCGGCCGACAACGTGATCGACTTCGCCAAGCTGCAGGACCAGCTCAAGTCCGCCTGAGAATAAATCCGTTGCCCTCCTCCGGTGGACCTGCCTATCGTGGCGGCACACTGAAAGGAGGTGATCCTGAGTTGAGTAACTACGCAACTGCGCACGTGTGCGCGTTCGACTCGCTCGGGCGCGCCTCCGTCGAGGTTACGGCCTAGTCGTAGCCCGACGGACGGGAACGCGCAGAAGTTGTCGAGCCCCCGGGACACCCTCAGGTCGAGGCCCCGGGGGTTCGGCATGTGTCCATCCGAGCAGACTCCGCACGGCCGGAGTTGATGAGCGGGACGGGACCGGGCGGGGCACGGCCCTGCCAGGCGAGCTCAGGCAAGAACCAGGGTGTGGACGCCCTGGTCGAGATGTGCGAAGCCCTGCCGCTCCCATGCCTTCTGGAGCTTGGTCACGGCCTCTTCGTCGGGCCGCCGGATCTCGGGGTCATCCGACTCGTAGGAGCACGGTTCGCCTGGTCCGTGATCGTGAATCGGAGCCGGGTAGCAGACGGCCACCGTCCCGGGGACAGCCAACCGTCGCAGTGCCGTGACGGCCAAGGCCATGCCCACCCCCTTGCCTCGCCACTCGTCGGTAACGTGGACCGACTCCAGCAGGAGCAACAGCGGGGGACGCAGCATGGCCAGTGCGGGTACGAGGGCGCCGTCCTCGGTGAAGATCACACGCGGGATACGGTCGAGTAACCCGGGGTCGGCCTCCAGCGCTGCACGGGGATTCGAAGCCACTCCGGGAACCACGCGGGTGATGTTGGCAGCGCCGATCTCCTGGTCGGGAACGTAGAACTTGGCCGTCCACCGCTCGGCGCGGGCGGTCCACGCCTCATCTGCGAACTGCCTCATGTTGTACGAGATGTGGAGCCGGTCAGGGTCCATGGTCGTTCCTCCGAGGGCGGGTCCCCGCCGCGTACACGACGGGGACCCACCAGCGTGACGGGTACTACTTCGGGTCGGGAGCGGGCTGCTCCGGGGCCGGCTTGCCCGCGTGCTTCGGCGGGGGCTTCTCGGCACCCTTGTGCTTGGACTCGATGATCCCAACGGGCATTGCGCTCTCCTCTACTCGAAGTTGACGGCGGCCGTGGTGATGGCGTCCGGCGGCATCGGACCGGGCGGCCTCTCGGGCGGGTCCTCGCGCATACTGGCGCCTCCTCGCACTGTGGGAACCGACCGCCGGATGGTGGCCGGGTCGTTCGGTGTTGCGGGCCCCGCTCCGGTCGGCGCGCTGTCCAGGGAACGCCGATCGGAGCGGGAGCTTCCTGGGGCCCGTGCCAGGCCGTACGACCCTTTCGACGACCCGGCACGGGGGCCCCGCCGATCCTGGGCGCGCTGCGCGGGGGTGGACGGCGTCCGGTCTCGCCAGTCGTCGCAGATCTTCACTCGTCTGCCGCTCCGTCCGGACACTCCGGCTTGCCGCACGTGCACGGCGGCCACTCACGCAGGATTTCCCAACCGACGGCTTCGGCGGCGCGCGCCAATGCCGGCACCGGGCCGTGCTCCGCCAGCGCGCTCGCCGGTTCAGCCTCCGCATTCGACACGGATGTTCCCTCCGCCGCCTGACTTACCGACGCAGACGACGCTACGGACGGCGACAGGGCGGGCTCTACGAACTTGCAGGAGCTTGCACGCCAATCGCGTTGTCACGTAGCTGTATTGACGCTCTGCCTGCTGCTCGGCGAGGCTTGTGCAAGCCCGAGCAAGCACCTAGACCAGGGAGCCGACCATGGCCGTAGAGTTCGTGGGCATCGACCCCGACACCGACCGGGACCACTGCCCCACCGTGTGGGTGGACCTGGAGGCTCAAGAGATCCTGTTCCAGGGATGGAAGCCGAGCCCTGAGACTCAGGCGGACTGTGAGGGAAGCAGCCCCGCGAACGGGCCGGTGCCCGACAGTGAAACCATCAGCAGGATTCCGGCCCGGATGGTGCCGGTGATCAGGGAGGCGTGTGATGCCATTGAGCGTGCCCGACTTCGCTGAGCTGCTTGGGCAGTGCGAGCGGTCCGCGGTTCATCTGGAGCTGCGGGACTCCTACGCTTCGACGGAGCGATTCGAGGGATGGCAGCACGGCGAGCGGATCAACTGGGAGGACCGCGAGTCCTGGTGGCATTCCTATGATCAGTTGATCGCGGATGCGGTGGCTCGGGGTGTGGCGATCCGTCGCGCTCGGATCGTCTCAGAGCCCGTGTCCGAGTACATCCGGTGGGAGCACTACGTCACCCACGCAAACGTCACGGCAGGTGAGGAGGTCCGTTGGCTGCCACGGCGGCAGGCCGCGGGTATCCCCCTACCGGCGAATGACTTCTGGCTGTTCGACGGTGCGCTACTCCGCGTGCACCACTTCTCCGGCGACGGCGCGGTGGTCGAAGATGAGATCACGGCAGACCCGGAGACCGTAAAGCTGTGCACCGCTGCCTTCGAAGCAGTCTGGGAGCGCGCGATCCCGCACCATCTGTACGAAGTCTGACGAGGCCGGCTCCATGCCCGCGCACCCCTCTTCGAACGTTCAGAAGGCTCGCGAAGCCCTTGCCGGTCGGCTGAGCGAGATTCGGAAGGATGCCGGGATCAGCGGGCGGGAGCTGGCCGTCAGGTGCGGCTGGTCAGAATCGAAGTCATCCCGGATCGAGAACGCCAGGACACGTCCCTCTGACGCAGACATAAGGGCCTGGTGCGACGCCTGCGGGGCCGGCGATCAAGCCCCTGACCTGATCGCCGCCAACAGGCAGTCCGCCGATGCTCATGTGCAGTGGAGACGGCTCCAGCGGAGTGGGCTCCGCCGCCTGCAAGAGTCCACGGGCGACCTGTACCAACAGACCAGGCAGTTCCGGGCCTACGTCTCCGACGTCATCCCCGGGTTCCTCCAGACTCCCAGGTATGCCGCCGCTCTGCTGTCGTCCATCGCCGACTTCCGGGGAACCCCCGACGACGTGAGTGACGCCGTGGTGGCCCGTATGAGGCGTAACGCGGTGTTGAGCAACGGCGCACGTCGGTTCTCGTTCGTGCTGGAGGAGTCAGTTTTGCGGTACCGCGTGTGCAGTGCCGAGACCATGGCGGCACAGCTCGGCCACCTGCTCGGAGTCATGGATCTTCCGAACGTCGCTCTGGGCATCATCCCGTTCGCGGCACAGCGGACCGTCTGGCCCATGCCGACCTTCACGATCTTCGATGCCACCAGGGTCCACGCCGACACGCTGGATGCTGCCTCCACACTCACGCAACCCAGCCAGGTGGATCTGTACACCCGAGCATTTGAACGGCTCGCACAGGGCGCAGTCCGGGGCGCAGCAGCGCGCTCACTCGTGGCGGGTGCTTTGGCGGATCTGGATTGAGCTTGAGTTCCATCAGGATGTGTGAGGTGGCTGCTCGCTGGAGCGGCCCTGCCTGCGCAGGGTGAGGCCCCTGGCCTCCGGCAGGCGAAATCCATAGCAGTCACCCGGCCCGCGGGCTCACCGGAACATCCCCGGTGCCTCGGTGCCGGACCTCTCGCGGGGTCCGGCACCGAGGAGCAGCCCGCGGGCCGTCTGCATGTCCGGGACCGGGCCGTGTCCCCTCTCCGGGCACCGCCCCGGGCCCGAGGAGCGCCGGGCGCGGCTGCGGGCGTTTCCCGGGATGCTCCGAGGGCATCCCCGCTAGAGTCGGCGCGCACTCCGGAGCGGAGCGGCACGGGCACGGGGGGTGGGCGATGGCGGGGACGACACGGCGGACCGGCGGTGCGGCGGCCATGCGGACGGCGCAGCGGACGGCGGCCGGGGCACTGCTGGGCACGGGGGCGCTCGGGCTGCTGCTGTTCTCCCTGGGGCGCGCACGACCGTGGCAGGCGCTGGGCGGCGGACTGGTGGTGGCCTGCGCGGCGGTCATGGTCGGCGGCGCGCTGGGCTTCCTGTTCGGGGTGCCCCGGGTGCGCACCGCCACGGGCGGCTCCGAGCCGCACGGCTCGTACGCGCCGAACACCAATCTGGAGCAGGTCTCCGACTGGCTGACCAAGGTGCTGCTCGGTGTCGGACTGACCCAGCTCGGCTCGCTCGGCGAGCGGTTGCACCAGCTCGGGACGGCCCTCGCGCCCGTCCTGGGCGGTGACGCGGACGCGGTGCCGTTCTCGGCGGCGCTGGTCCTCTACTTCCTGCTGCTCGGCTTCCTGGCCGGGTGGCTGCTGACCCGGCTGGCGCTGCCGCAGGTGCTCTCCGACGCGGATCAGGCACTGGACCTCTTCCTCGCCGGCCAGGACCGGGACCGCAAGGGCGACAAGGTCGGTGCGGAGGACCTGCGGATGCGGGCGATGCAGCACCTGGGTCTGGTGGGCACCAGTACGGAGCGGCCGGGCGACCTGCCCGGCTCGGTGCTGCCCCCCGGTCCCGCGGCCGGCCCGGAGAGCGTGGTGGCCGAGGTCCGGTCGACGGCGCGGCGCTCGGCGCTGACGGCGGACCAGGTGCGGCAGCTGTTCGCGGACGGCTCGGAGGGCCGGCGGATCCAGGCCCTCGCCCTGATGCAGGGCGATCCGGCGCTGGCCGACCTGACGAGCGTGCTGGAGGCGATCGAGCGTCCGCGTTCCGGCTTCGAGCAGTACCACGCGCTGCTGGCGGCCCGCGGGCTGCTCTCCCGACTGCCGGACGGCGAGGCCCGGCGGCTGCACGAAGCGGTGGCGGGCCGGCTGATGGCCCCGGACGGGATCCCCTACGGCTCCGACCGGAGCTGGCTGGCGGAGAAGATACTGTCCCGCCTGGACACGCCGGTCTTCCTCCCGCAGCAGGCCGGACCGGTGGGGGCCGGGGCCACGGCAGCGGGAGCGCAGCCGGCCGCGGCGCAGCAGACCGGCACACCGTAGGCCGGGTGCCGGGTGCCGGGTGCCGGGGCCTGGCCCCAGGACCGGACGGGCCCGGGAGGACGCCGCTACCCCGGGCCGCCCCGGGGCGGGCGGCCGACTCTCCGGAGCACCAGGACGCGCCGGCGCCGGCCGCCGCCGACCGGGGGGACGATGCGGACCTCGCTGGCGATCCGGAGCTCGCCGAGGGCGAACCGGACGGTGTCGAGACGGGCGCTGCGCCGCCCCTCGCCGTCGTACAGCGGGTGGACGTGGACCTCGCCGCCGGGGGCGGTGACCCGGACCAGTTCGGCCAGCGCGGCCAGCTGCCGGTCCGCCCCGAACAGCTCCGGGTAGGCGAAGAGCAGGAAGCCGCTGAGGGTGAGCGCGAAGGTGCCGTCCGCGAAGGGCAGCCGGGGCAGCGCGGCCGCCACGTACTGCTCGGGGTGGGCGGCGCGGTCGGCGGCGAACAGTCGGCGGGCGCGGTCCCAGCTGCGCAGGTAGCGGTCGGGCGGGCAGTGCCGGGGCGCCGGGTAGAGCTCGGGGCGGGCGGCCATCGTGGCGGCCATCACGGACCGCGCGGCCAGCGCCAGGGCGGCGATCTCGGCGGTCGGCCGGGCGTACACGGGGTCGGTGGCGATGGCCCGGCAGCCGAGCGCGCGGGCCTCGGCGACCAGTCCGGCGGCGCCGCCGGGGCAGTCCAGCAGGGGCCCGGGAAGGGCGGCGAGCCGGGCCCGGCTGAGGCCGAAGAGTCCGCAGTACTCGTCGAGCGGACGGGAGGTCACCAGGGTTCCGGACGCCGCGTGCGGGGCCGCGGACGCTGTGGCGAAGGGGCCGGCGGGCCGGGCGGCGGCGGTGCGGATCGCGGTTCGGGAGGCCATCGTGGCCATCCGAACACGGGCCGGCCCCGCCCGCATCCGGAGTGGTCCGGGGCGGGCGGGGCCGGAAGGTCACCGAGAGTGGCCGGGGGTCAGGAGGAGCGGGAAGCGCGGGCGGAGCGGGAAGCGCGGGCGAGGCGGGCGGTCAGCGGCCGAGCAGGCCCCGGGCGGCGAGCCGGTTGACGTTGGTCAGGCCGCGCACCAGCTGCGGGGTGACGAAGACGAAGAGCAGGCCGATCAGGCAGACGCCGGCGATCTGCGGCGTCGACTCGACGTAGAAGACGTGCTCGACACCGTCGCTGTCGTAGAAGTCGAACAGCTTGTAGCCGGGCCAGTCGGTGTAGGTCGGGAAGACCCAGTGGTAGACGGGGTAGAGCGCGAGCGACCAGCCCACGGTCAGGAAGACCGTCGACATCACGAGGCTGAGGATCGCCCACGGGAACATCACCACCTGGTAGAGCACGGCCTTCCAGCCGGCCGCGTCGGCGAGGCGGGCGGTGACCCCGCCCCAGACGCCGGGCCGGGTGGCCACGACCGGCTCCGGGCCGGGCACGTCCAGGGCGAGCATGGTGCGCACCCGGGACCGCTCCAGCCGGCCGAAACCGCGGGCGGCCGTGGTCAGGGCGGCCAGCACCGGCAGGCCGAGGACGGTGACGAAGGTGCCGAGGCCCAGGCAGAACAGCGTGACGGCGAGGGTGAAGCCGGCCGTCACCACCGGCAGGCCGGTCAGCGTGTAGCCGAGCTCGCGGTAGAAGTAGGAGGTGAACGGGGCCCGCCAGGCGTACGGCGGCTCCTCGGTACGACGGACGACGCCGTCGTGGCGGTCGTACGCGTCGTACGCGTCGTACTCGCTGCGCTGCATGCTGTGGGTGCTCATGGCGGGGTCTCGGTCCCTCGGGTCGGTCTTCGTGCGGCGTGTCCTGCTGACTCCTCAAGCCTGCCGAAACGCCGTCGCGGCGGACATCCGGCTCCCCGGCGAACCGGAGGTGGGGTTATCCCCCCTCCCCCGGCGTCCCCCCGTCACCGCCCCGCAGGACCGGGCCACTCCTCGGCGAGCAGGGCGTACCGGTAGGAGTCGTGCCGGCGGCCGCGCAGGCGGACGTCGTGCCGGATCCGGCCCTCCGGCCGGAACCCGGCCCTGGCCAGGACCCGGACCGACGCCGCGTTGTCGACGTCCACCCGGGCCTCCAGCCGGTGCACGCCGAGCGCACCGAAGGCCAGGCCGCAGAGCAGCTCGGTGATCTCGCCCGCGTAGCCGCGGCCCCAGACGTCGCGGCGCAGCGCGTAGCCCAGCGACGCGGACCGGCGGTCACCGAGCCCGAGCGCGGCGTTGCCGATCGGGACGGCGTCGGCCGGGTCCTCGGCATCCGCGAGCCGGGTGACGGCGAGCCGGTAGACCGTCCGTTCCTCCTGCTGGGCCTCCTCCAGGTACTGCTCGATCTGGTCGGCGCAGTCCTCCCGGTCGCGCGCCTCGAACGGGAGGTACCGGGTGGCCTCCGGGTCACCGAAGACCGCGTACAGCGCCTCGACGTCCTCGGGGGTGTGGTGGAACTCGCGGATGGCCAGCCGGGGGCCGGTGAGTCGGACGGGCACCATGCCTGCCGACCCTACCCCCGACCAGCGGTTACGGTTCGTGGTTATGGAAGACGAAGACCTGCGGCTCGCCCCGCGCACCAAGGCCGCCGAACTGCTCGCCTGGGCGGAGACGGAGGGCCGCGCGCCGGTGCCGGAAGGCCCGCTCCGGGCAGTGCTGGCGCTGCTGGAACTGGGCGGGGGCAGGATGCACGACGGCTGGCCCGAACTGACCTCGGGCGCGGTCGAGCACCTGCTGTACGAACGCCTGCACCTGTACGTCCAGCCCGCGCCGGGGGAGGACCCGCTGGCGTACGGCGCGGCGGTGCGGCTGCTGATCGACCACCAGCGGGCGGCGCGGCGGCTGAACGCCAAGCGGCAGGAGCGGCTGCACGCGGAGGCCGAGTGGCAGGGCGAGCTGGCGACCGGGCTGCTGCGCCGGGCCGACCTGGTGACCTGGCCGCGGCTGTACACCCTGCTGCTGCGTGCCGACGGGGTGGACACCGCCGACGGGGACGCGGTCCGGTCCTGGCTGGAGGCCTTCGGAGGGCTGGCCGAGGAGGAGCGGCTGGCGGCGTTCGCGGCGCTGGAGGAGGACGGCACACTGGACCCGGTGGACGACGGGGGCTGGGGCGGCGGGACCAGGGAGCTGGCGGTCGGGATGGCGTCGGACGGTGCGCGGCGGCTGCTGGAGCAGGGGCTGATGCAGCGCAGTTACCGGAACCTGGCGGAGCTGACCGCGTTGGGCCGGCCGATGCCGTCCGAGCTGGCCGGGGACTTCGGGGCGTTCGAGGAGGCGGCGGTCGGGGCGGCGCTGGAGCTCTCCGGCGAGTGGACGGTGCCGGGGCTGCCGTGGCTGCTGGTGGACGAGTTCCCGGAGCTGGCGGCGGAGCCCGGGCAGGCGGAGATCGACGCCTACCTGGCGGCGCTCCCGGAGGAGACGCCGGACGACCCGTCGGACCTCCGGTGGGACCACCCGTCGGACGACCCGTCGGGCGACCGGTGGGACGACCCGTCGGGCGAGCCGCACGGGGAAGAGTCCGGGGAGCGGCCCGGGGCGTGACGGACGCGCGGGAGCCCCGGCGCGGTCCTCGAAGGACCGCCCCGCGGGGCGGCCGGCTGGTCACGGTGGCCCCGGCCACGGGGCGGCCGGGGTAGGGGTTGATGCCCCCCGGCGGGGTCACCC
>NZ_JBHXKE010000148.1:0-23186 GCF_042722765.1 Kitasatospora sp. NPDC058406 | reverse complement strand
GCGGTGGTCGCCGCGGGGGTCGCCGCGATGGCGGCGGTCGCCGCGCTCGGTCTCTGGGCGGCCGGTGCCGACGCCCTGCCCGGCGGCGGCTTCCCGTACGTGGTGGCCGCCGCGCTCGTGCTGGCGGTCGGCGGATCGGTCGAACTGGAGGGCGGCGCCGGGTTCTTCGCCTCGGTGGACGCCGGGATCACCGCCATGCCGCTCTCGGTCGGCCTGGTCGGCGCACTGGCCGTGGCCGAGGTGTTCCTGCGCCAGCTCCGTTTCCGGGCCGTGGCGGGCGGCGGCGAACTGGTCGGCCGGGCCGCCCGGACGGCGGTGGTCTGGCTGGTGGCGCTGGTCCTGCTCACCCTGGGGGCCCGGCACACCTTCGCCGTCCCGCTCGGCAACGACCTCGTCGAGGAGCTCGGCGGCGCCCTCGGACTGTCGCCCGAGGTCGGCTTCCACGCCGACCCCGGTTCCACGCTCGGCCTCGGGCTGCTCTGGCTCCTCGTCGTGCTCGCGATCACCTTCGCGGTGTCCCGCCGCGCCCCGCTGCCGCGCGCCCTCGTCCCGTTCCAACAGGCCGTCCGGCCGGCCGCGTTCGCGATGCTGGCGGTGCTGTTCGGCTACGTGGCGCTCGGCCTGGTGGCCGCGGTCGGGACGGCGGTCGTGAACGGCAGCCCCCGGGAGATCGCCGCCGTCGTGCTGCTCGCCCTGCCCAACCTGGTCTGGATCGCCTTCGGCGTCGGCCTCGGAGCCGAGTGGAACGGCCACCTGAGCGGAGCGCTCGGCCTGCCGGTGCCCAAGCCGCTGGCCGCCGTGCTGCGCACCCCCGAGGGGCAGGACGGCACGGTGAGCCTCGGCACGCTCGCCGAGCAGGACGCGCGGGCGTGGTGGCTGCTCCCGCTCGCGGGGGTCCTGATGTTCGCGGCCGGTCTGCTGGCCGCCTACCGCTCGCCGCGCGGGGTCCGGCTCTGGCAGCACGCCGTCCGGCTGGCCGCGGCGGCGGCCGTCACCGTGCTGCTGGTCGGCGTCTGGACGCGCGTCTCGGCCGACTACGGGCTCTCCGTGCTGGGCGTCGGCCTCGGTGAGGGCGGCCTCGGCGACCTGCTGAGTTCTGTCCTGGGCCCGGAGGTCGGTGATCCGGTCGGCCCGGCGGCCGCCCTGACCGGGGGGACGGTCGTGCTCAGCCCCGTCCTGTGGACGGCGGTGCCGCTGGCCGCCGGGTGGGGGCTGGTCGCCGGCTGGCTCGGCGGCCTCGTGGCGGCCCGGCTGAAGCGCCGGGGGCAGGCGCCCGGCGAGCAGCGGTAACGGCTGTAGCGCAGCGCCGGGGCGGGAACCGTCGGGAGCGCCGGGGCGGGACGGGTCACCCCGGCGTGCGGATCAGCGCGGCGGACGGACCACCGGGTCGGCCCAGGCGGGCGGCTCCGGGACGCCGGGAGCGGCACCCGCGTGCGGGCCGCCGTACGCGGTGCCCCCGTACGCGTCCGTCCGGTGGGTCGGGATCACCTGGGTCGGCGGTCCGGCCGCCGCCCACTGGCTCGCGGGCGGCCCCGCCCCCGGCAGGACGGTGGCTGCGGCGCGCAGCTCGGCCACGAACTGCAGGCAGCCGGCGTACCGCTCCCCGGGGGACTTGGCGAGCGACCGGGACACCACCTCGTCCACCGCGGCCGGCAGGTCGGGACGGTGGTCGCGCAGGGTCGGCGGCGGGTCGTTGAGGTGGGCCCAGAGGAGGGCGAGGTCGCTCTCGCGCCGGAACGGCGGCACCCCGGCGAGCATCTCGAAGACCACGCAGCCGAGGCCGTACTGGTCGCAGCGGCCGTCGAGCGGCCGGCCGGAGATCTGTTCGGGCGCGGCGTAGTCGAGGGTGCCGACGATCTGGCCGACGCCGGTCAGCCCGCTCAGCGAGAGCGACTTCTTGGTGAGGCCGAAGTCGGCCAGGTAGAGGTGCTCGGGGTGCTCGCTGTCCGTGCCGGCGGCGACCAGCACGTTGCCCGGCTTGACGTCGCGGTGGACCAGTTCGTGGTCGTGCGCGGCGTCCAGCGCGGAGGCGATCTGCAGGGCCAGCCCGGCCGCCCGGTCGACGGGGAACGGCCCGCCCCGCTTGATCAGACCGCGCAGGTCGCCGCCCTCGACGTAGCGCATCGCGATGAACAGGATGCCGTCGGCCTCGCCCGCCTCGAACACCGGGATGA
Source organism: Kitasatospora sp. NPDC058406 (assembly GCF_042722765.1). Classification (NCBI taxonomy): domain Bacteria; kingdom Bacillati; phylum Actinomycetota; class Actinomycetes; order Kitasatosporales; family Streptomycetaceae; genus Kitasatospora; species Kitasatospora sp. NPDC058406. Next base: position 21,012 of record NZ_JBHXKE010000148.1, on the reverse strand, counting down.
TGTGCGGGTGGTCGATCGCGGCGGCGACCCGGGACTCGTGGATGAACCGCTGCCGGAACACCTCGTTGCGGGCCAGCTCGGGGGCGAGCAGCTTGACCGCGACGGTGCGGCCGAGCCGCAGGTCCTTCGCGCGGTACACGACGGCCATGCCGCCGTGGCCGATCTCCGACTCCAGCCGGTAGCCGGCGACCCGGCGCCCGACCATGCCGGCCGGCAGGCTGGGCGGGCCGAAGTCGTCCCCGAAGTCGTCGTCGAGGTCGTCGAGGAGGTCGGGCCGCTCGGCGCGGACGCGTCGGGGGGCAGGGCCGCCGGTGCTGCCGGGGCCGTCACCGGGGCCGCCGCCGCGACCGGGGTCGCCACCGACGGCGGTCGGGGGCGGGGGCGGGGCCGGTGTGGGAGGTGCGTCCGGTGCGGCGGGCTCGACCGTCGGTGCGGGCCTGGCCGTGGGTGTCGCGGACGGCACGGGTGCGGGGGGAGGCGCGGGGGGCGGGTCGTCGGGCGGTGGCACGTTCGGCGTGGTGAGGGGCCCGCGGTCGGGTTCGCGCTCGGGCGCGGGTCGGGCCACGGGCCCGGGCTCGTCCGGTGCCGGCTCGTCCGGCGTGGGCCCGGGCCGGCCGGCCGGCGGGATCACAGCTCCACCGCCCGGGTGGGTTCGTACGTCCCGTCGTCCGGGGAGGCCGGGGAGACCGGAGCGACCGGCGGGATCGGCGGGACCGGGGTCGAGGGCGTCGCCGGGGCCGCCGGATGCGGACGGTCGGTGGCGGTGTACGTCTGGAGCTGGAGGCCGTCGCAGTAGCACCAGCGGTCGTGCGCCGGGTCGTACACCCAGAGCGCCTCGCCGTCGATGACCAGGCCGATCCGCAGGCCGCGGGCCCGGTCCTGGAAGGTCCCCAGGTCGGCGCTGCCCGCCGCGAGGTCCTCCAGCATCGAGCGGTAGCGGGCCAGCCGGCCCTCCACCTCGGCGAGCGCGGGGCGCGGGTCGGCGGTGCGGGCGGGCGGGCCGGTCGCACCGGGGGGCACACCGGGGAGGGAGACCAGCAGCCGGCCGTCCACCCAGGTGGTCCAGCCGTTGGAGCAGAGGACCTGTGCCCAGTCGCCCTCGCGGGCGATCAGCCGGACCGGCAGCAGCGGATCGAGCCGGGCGGTCGGCTGCGCCGGGTCGGGGGTGACCCAGCTGGCCAGGCCGTCCGGCGGGGCGACATGGGTGGGGCGGAACGCGAACTCGTCCATGGGCTCTCGTCCGTCTCTCGTCCGTCTCCCGGCTGTTTCCGCCGCTTTCCCTTGCTTCCCGGTTCCTCCGCCCGTCGCCTCCGTCCGCTCCTTCCGCTACTTCCGCATGATCGTCGGCTCCTGCCTGCGCAGCAGGGCGAGCACGGCGACGGACAGCGCCGCCGCCAGCGCCACCAGCATGACCAGCGCGAACAGCCATCCGGTCCGGTCGTGCCGGAACAGCGGGTCGGCCGTGATCGTGGTCGGGAAGACGGCGTGCAGGTCGACGGTCCGGGCCATCGCGGACAGACCCCAGCGGGAGGGCACCAGCCAGGCGAACTGCTCCAGACCGGGTACCGCGTACAGCTTCAGCATGGCGCCGCTGAAGACGATCTGCACCACGGAGAGCAGCACCAGCAACGGCATGGTGGCCTCCTCCTTGCGGACCGTCGCCGAGACCAGCAGGCCGAGCATCATGGCGGAGAAGGAGAGCAGGGCGACCGCGATGATCAGCTCGACCAGCGGTGGCAGCAGGACCCCGGTCTCGACCTGGACGCCGTTGGGCAGGGTCGGGGTGAGGTCGACCCCGGCCAGGCCGACCACGGTGAGGACGGCGGCCTGCCCCACCGTGATCGTGCCCAGCACCACCACCTTGGAGACCAGGTAGGCGGAGCGGGACAGCCCGACCACCCGCTCCCGCTGGTAGATGGGCCGTTCCTTGACGATCTCGCGCACCGCGTTGGCGGAGCCCGTGAGCAGACCGCCGATGCAGAGCGTGAGCAGGCAGTTGAGCGCGTTGTCCGGGGAGAGCCGGGTGCCGGCCATCGCCCGGCACATCACGCCGATCAGGAACGGCAGGGCGATCATGACGGTCAGGAACAGCCGGTCGGCGGCGAGCACCGACGTGTAGCGGCGGATCAGCGTCCCCAGCTGGGAGAACCAGCCCTGCGGGGGCTCCGGTCCGGGCTGTCCGCCCGACGGCTCCTGCGGTACGGGCCGGGCGGGGGGCAGCGCCTCCGCGGAGACGTAGCGCCGGTAGAGCGGGGACTCGCGGAACCGGCGCTGCCAGGCCGCGTGGTCCTCGTTCTCGAACGCCTCGAAGGCCTCCGGCCACTCGGTGAACCCGAAGAAGTCGAGCGCCTCGTCGGGCGGGCCGTAGTAGGCGGTCCGCCCCCCGGGGGCGAGCACCAGCAGCCGGTCGCAGACGGCCAGGCTGAGGACGCTGTGGGTGACCACGACGACCGTGCGTCCGTCGTCGGCAAGGCCGCGCAGCATCTGCATCACGGAGCGTTCCATGCCCGGGTCCAGGCCGGAGGTGGGCTCGTCGAGGAAGAGCAGCGAGGGTTTGGTGAGCAGTTCGAGGGCGACGCTGACGCGCTTGCGCTGGCCGCCGGAGAGGCTGGAGATGACCAGGTCGGCCCGGCTGTCCAGGCCGAGCTCGTGGATCACCTCGGAGACCCGGGCCTCCCGTTCCTCCTTCGCGGTGTCGCCGGGGAAGCGCAGTTCGGCGGCGTAGGAGAGGGCGCGGCGGACGGTCAGCTGGGTGTGCAGGATGTCGTCCTGCGGCACCAGGCCGATCCGGCGGCGCAGTTCCGCGTAGTCGCGGTAGAGGTCGCGGCCGTCGTACAGGACGGTGCCCTCGTCGGCGGGGCGCAGCCCGGTGAGGGCGTTGAGCAGGGTGGACTTGCCGGCGCCGCTGGGGCCGGCCACCGCGAGCAGGGCCTTCTCGGCGAGCGGGAAGGAGACGTCGTCCAGCAGGACCCGCCGGTCGGCGCCGACCCGGACCACGAGGTTCTGCACGTTGAGCGAGATCTCGCCGGTGTCGGTGTACTCGACCAGCTCGTCGCCGGCGAGGCAGAGCGCGGAGTGGCCGATGCCGACGATGTCGGTCGGGCCGACCGGTGCCCGCTGGACGGGCTGGCCGTTGAGGTAGGTGCCGTTGTGGCTGCCGAGGTCGACGATCTCGTGGCCGCCGCCGGGCAGGGTGCGCAGCTCGGCGTGGTGCCGGGAGACCACGAGGTCGTCGAGCACGAGGTCGTTGTCGGTGGCCCGGCCGATCCGCACGCTGCGGTCGGGCAGCCGCAGGACGGCGCTCGGCCGGCGGAAGGTGCCGGAGGCCTGCGGGGCGACGAGCGAGGGGCGCTCGCCGGCCGCGGGTTCGGGCAGGCCCGCGAAGGTGGCGGACGGGCCGTCGGCGGCGTTGCCGAACCGCAGGCGGGTGCCGGGGCCGACGTCCTCGGACCGGATCCGGTGGTGGTCGGTGTAGGTGCCGTTGGTGCTGCCGACGTCCTCCAGCCGCCAGTGGCCGGCGGCGACGCTCAGCACGGCGTGGTGCCACGAGACCCGGGGGTCGTCGAGGACGATCTCGCTCGTCGGGTCGCGGCCGACGTGATACGCCCGGCGCGGGTCGAGCAGTCGCGAGTCCGTGCCGGTGACGAGTACCAGGGGCGGCGCCGAGGGCGCGCCTGGGCGCTCTCCCATGGTTCGGAGTCTAGTCCCGGGCGCCGTCCTCGGCCTGGTCACGGCCCGGCCGAGGACCTGCCGCGAGCTGCCCGCAGGACCGGCCGCAGCCCCCGGGCCTGCGGCCGGCAGGGCGGGCCTCTCACGAATTGGACTGGACCACTGGATCAACACCGGTGCGCTGCCCTATCGTTCGGGGAGTGATCTGCACGGTCGTCCGGGTGGTCCGCACGGCTGTCCCCGCGAGCCCAGGGATGGACCCATGAGTGTCTGGCCACAGTTGAGCGAAACCCGGCTGGTCAGGGCCGGTTCGGCCCCGGGGACGGTGCTGCGCTGCGGGCTGGTCGACACCATGCTCGCCGACCTCTCGGTCTCCGTGGTGTTCTTCTTCGAACGCGCGCTGGACGAGGACCGGCTCGCCGCCGGACTGGCCCGCGCGCTGGCCCGGATCCCCGTGTTCGCGGGCCGACTCCACACCGTCGACGGGGTGTTGACGGCGGTCTGCGACGACTCGGGTGTCCCCCTGGAGAGTTACCGCGTCGACGGCACGCTCGCCGAGGCGATGGGGCGGGTGACCCTGCCCGGCGCCGATCTGGCCGACCCGGTCGACGCCCCGGCGGCCCGCACCGGCAAGGGGCCGCTGCTGACCGTCCGGGTCACCCGGACCGCCGACGGCGGCACCGTGCTCGGCTGCTCCTGGCATCACGCGATCGGCGACCTGCAGAGCTTCGCGCTGCTGCTGCGTGCCTGGTCGGCGGCGGTCGAGGGCGAGGAGCTGCCCGTCGCCGAACTGGTCGAGGACCAGGACGCGTTGCTCGACAAGGTCCTGCCCGCCGAGGACTGCGGAAGCCCCGGGTTCCGGCTGCCCGGCCCGGAGGAGAGCGCACTGCTGGCCCGCGAGGTGGCGGCCGGGCCGCGCGCCAACCGCACCATCCAGCTGTACTTCGGCGACGCCGAGATCGCCCGGATGCGCGAGGAGTTCAGCGCCGCGGCCGGCCTGCGGGTCTCGGGCGGCGACGCCGTCTGCGCCCAGGTGGTGCACACCGTGCGGCAGTTGGACGGCGACACCGAGACGCGCACGCTGACCGTCCCGGTGAACGTGCGCCGGCCGCTCGGCCTGCCGGACTCCCTGCTCGGCAACCTGCTCGGCGACATCCACCTGCCGTACGCCCCCGCGGACGGCCCGGCGGTGCTCGCCGGGGCGCTGCGCTCGGCCGTGCTGGGCTACGCCGACCAGCACCTCAACCTGCGGTCCAACCTGCGCTTCCTGGAGGAGCTGGGGCGCCCCCGGCTGCAGGAGTGCGTCCCGCTCGGCTTCGACCCGGAGCACCGCCGGTTCAGCTTCTCCAACTGGAGCCGCTTCGGGCTGCACGAGGTGAGCTTCCAGGGGCAGCGGCCGGTGTTCTTCAGTCCGACCGCCAACTATCCGCTGCCGTGGGTCTCCTGGAGCGTCGAAGGGTTCCACGGGACCGGCCTGCTGACCACCGTGGTGCTTCCGGCCCGGCTGGCCGCGAAGCTGCGCGGAGACGCCGGCCGGGCCGCGCTGCACCGCTTCCGCGACCCGGCGGACGAGCTGCCGGCGCTGCTCGGGGCGGTACCCAAGGTGGTGTGACGAAGCGGGGGCGGCCACCGTGGCCGCCCCCGCTCCGCATCCTGCCCGACCGTGTCCGGGTCGCCCGGACGCCTACTTCATGACGGCCCGCAGCGCGTGCCGCAGCTGCTCCCGGCCGGGCTGGAGGGCCCGGTCGAGGGCGGGTGCGAACGGCATCACGGTGCCGTCCGGACGGGTGACCCGTCGCGGTGGCGCGATGAGCCGGAACTCCTCGGCGGCGGTGGCCAGGACCTCCGCGCCGATGCCGCAGCTGCGGTTGGAGTCGTCGATCACGACCAGCCGCCCGGTGCGCTCCAGCGACTCGCCGAGTGCGGGCCAGTCGAAGGGGTACAGCGTGCGCGGGTCGAGGACCTCGACCGAGATCTCGTCGGCCAGCTCCTCGGCGACCGCCAGCGCGTCGTGCACCAGGTGGCCGACGGCGACCAGGGTGACGTCCGTACCGGGCCGGTGCACCCGGGCGGTGCCGAGCGGGATCGGTGCCAGCTCCCAGGTGACCGTCTCCCGGACCGGCAGGGCGGCGGCGGGGGCGAAGACCACGACCGGGTCCGGGTCGCGGACCGCCGAACGCAGCAGCCCGTAGGCGTCGGTCGGGGTGGCCGGCACGACCGTCTTGACCCCGGCGTGCGCGAACAGGCTGTACGGGTGGTCGGAGTGCTGCCCCGCCCAGCCGTCCCGGGAGCCGGAGCCGGGGACCAGGCAGGTCAGCGGGACACTCGCCTGGCCGCCGGTCATCAGCGAGAACTTGTGGGCCTGGTTGACGAGTTGCTCGAAGACCAGGAACAGCAGCGAGGGGATCTGGAACTCCAGCACCGGCCGCCGCCCGGCCAGTGCCGCCCCGACGGCCATCGCGGTGAAGGCCTGCTCGGAGAGCGGGGTGTCGACGATCCGCTCCGGCCCGAACCGGTCCAGCAGCCCGAGGGTCGGCCCGGCCATGCCGGCGCCGATGTCCTCGCCGAACACGCAGACCGCCGGGTCCTCGGCCAGCTCGTCGGCCAGCGCCCGGTTGAGTGCCTTGGTGTAGGAGAGCCGGGTCATGTCACCGCCCCCGCCCGGGGACGCAGCCCGGAGGCGTACAGGTGGTCGGCCGCGCCGGCCGGGTCCGGGTGCGGCGAGTCGAGCGCGAACCGCTCGGCCGCCGCCAGCTCGGCGGTCACCTCGGCGTCGAGTTCGGCCGCCCGGTCGGCGCCGATCGCGGCGGCGGCCCGGGGGAGCGGGTCCTGCTCGCGCCAGGCGTCCACCTCCTCGGCGGACCGGTAGTTCAGTTTCATCCGGCGCTCCATGGTGTGGTGACCCTCGAACCGGTAGGTGCGGCACTCCAGGAACGCCGGTCCGCCGCCCTCCCGGGCCCGGGCGACCGCCTGTTCGGCGGCGGTCCGGACCGCCTCGGTGTCCATGCCGTCGACCGCGGCGGCCTGGATGCCGAAGGCGGCGGCGCGGCCGAGCGCGCTGCCGGCCACGGCCGTCTCGGCGGGCAGGGTGGTGGCGTAGCCGTTGTTCTCGCAGACGAAGAGCACCGGCAGGCGCCACATCGCGGCCAGGTTGAACGACTCCAGCAGCACGCCCTGGTTGAGCGCGCCGTCGCCGAAGAAGGCGACCGCCACCGTGGGCTCGCCGGCCTGCCGTGCGGCCCAGGCCGCGCCGACCGCGATCGGGGCGCCGGCGCCGACGATGCCGTTGGCGCCGAGGATGCCGAGCCGCAGGTCGGCGGCGTGCATCGAGCCGCCCCGGCCCCGGTTCAACCCGTCCACCCGGCCGGCCAGTTCGGCCAGCAGCCGGGCCGGGTCGACGCCCCGGGCCAGCACGTGACCGTGGCCGCGGTGGGTGGAGGTGAGCCGGTCGCCGGGCGCCAGTGCGGCGCAGACGCCGACCGCGACGGCCTCCTGTCCGATGTACGGGTGGATGCCGCCGGTGATGACGCCGGACTTGACCAGGGCGAGCGCCTGCTCCTCGAAGGAGCGGATCAGCCGCAGCATCCGGTACCGCTGCTCGGGTGTGTCGAGGGCGGCGGTCCCCGTCACAGGTCTCCCCGCCAGACCGTCGGGCAGATGTCCGGGTCGGCGTAGTCGGGCCGGCCGTCGGGGGTGCGGCGGACCACCACGTCGTGGTTGTAGACCACGGTGCCGCCGTCCGGCCGGGTGGCGCCGCGGTACTCGTTGGCGCCGTCCTGGAGGTGCAGCGAGACGGCCCGGCGCGGGAACGACGCCAGGTTGGGGCCGCTGCCGTGGTAGGTGCGGCAGTGGTGGAAGCTGACGTGCCCGCGCGGGATGTGCATCGGGACCTTCCGCACCTGCTGCCCGTTGTGCGCGGCGTTGGCGTCGAGGATGGCGTCCAGCTCGGAGCGGTCGCGGTCGGCGAAGTGCCGGGTGGAGTCCTCGCCGGAGGGCAGCTCCTGCCAGCGGTGGCTGCCGTCGACCATGGTGATGGTGCCGTTCTCCTCGCCGCACTCGTGGAACGGCAGGAAGGCGGTGAGCATCCGGTCGGAGCTCGACGTCTGCCAGTAGTGCTTGTCGAAGTGCCACGGCACCTGGTTGCTCGGCTCGCCCGGCACCGGGGGCTTGTAGATCAGGGTGGCCTGGAACACCCGGATCTCCTCGGCCTCGGCGAGCAGCGCGGCGACGGCACCGAGCAGCGGCTTGCGCAGGATCGCGCCGATCGCCTCGCTCTCGAAGTGCACGTAGTCGTTGTGCCGCTGGATCGGCCCATGCGAGGGCTCCCAGGACGCGAGCTTCGGCGGGCGGACGGGCAGCTCGCGGTCGCGGTGGCCCTCGTAGTACTTCTCGGTGGCGGCCTGCAGGGTGTCCAGCTCCTCGTCGCTGAACAGCCGGCGGGACAGGTACCAGCCGTGCTCCAGGTAGCCGGCCACCTCCTCGGGGGTGGGCAGCAGAGCGCGTTCGGCCTCGGTGAGGTGGAACTCGGGTGCGGTGGTCACGGGTGGGGCCTCCTCTTTCTCTCGTGGCGGCTGCTCGTACGAACTCAGACGGAGGCGGCGGCGCGCTGCCGTTCGACGGCCTCGTACAGGGCCTTGATGTTGGCGGTGCCGAAGGTGCCTGCGCCCTGGCGCTCGATCAGTTCGAGGAAGAACGTGCGGCGCGGGTGGGTGGAGCGGGCGAAGAGCTGGAACAGCTGGCCGCCGTGGTCCTGGTCGACCAGGATGTCGAGCTCGCGCAGGATGTCGACCGGGATGGCGGTGCCGCCGAGCCGCTCGGCGAGCGCGTCGTAGTAGGTGCCGGGGGTGGTGAGGAACTCGACGCCGCGGTCCCGGACGGTGCGCACGGCGGTGGCGATGTCGCCGGTGCGGAAGGCCAGGTGCTGGACGCCGGCGCCCTGGTGGTCGGCCAGGAAGGTGTCGATCTGGCCGGGGCGGCGGCTGGTGTCGGGCTCGATCAGGGTGAAGGTCACCTCGCCGGAGACGCTCTGCACCACGCTGGAGTCCATGGCCTGCTCGCCGACCTCGATGTACTCGCCGAAGATCCGGTGCATGCCGAGGGCCGCCTCGCAGAACCGCACCGCGGGGGCCAGCTCGCCGGCCGGAACGCAGATCGCGGCGTGGTCGAGGGCGTCCAGCAGTCGGCCGGCGGGCTCGTCGTGGTCCGCCGCGGGCTGCTCGGTCACGAACCGCAGGGAGGTGTCGCCGAAGCCGGCCACCAGGCCGCCGGCCCGGTCCAGCACGCGGGCGCCGTGGCGCTCGGCGCGCTCCAGGGCGGCCTGCGGGTCGGTGCAGCCGAGCGCGAGGGCCGCGACGCCCTCGCCGTGGCGGTCCACGTACCGGGCCACCGGGTGGGCCGGGTCGGTGGCGGAGCGCAGCAGGAAGCGGATGCCGCCCTGGCGCAGCAGGAGGGTGCGGGCGCCCTGGGACTCGGCCGTCGCGAGGTGGCCGGGCTCGGGCGGGATGCTGGTGAAGCCGTAGTCGGCGCAGTAGCCGGCCGCCATGGCGTCGGCGTCGGCGCAGTGATACTCGACGTGGGTGATGGACTGGATGGACATCGGGATCTCCCCCCGGGGGGTGGCGAGTTGGCGAGTGGTCCGGCGCGGGTCGGGCGGCGCGGCGACGCTGCCGCGCCAGGGCGGGCCCGGCGGTTCCCGCCGCGCGCTGGACGCCGGGCGTCGGTGCGACGGGAACCGCCGGAGCGGCCCTACCTGGCGGACCGGGTGGAGGCGGGCTCGAAGACCAGGCTGAGGTTGTGCCCGCCGAAGGCGAAGGCGTTGCTCAGCGCGGCGCCGAGCGGGACGGTACGGGCCGAGCCCCGGACGTGGTCCAGTGCGCAGGCCGGGTCCGGCTCGGTGAGGTTGACGGTCGGTGGCAGCGTCCCCCGGGCCACCGCGAGTGCGGTGACCGCTGCCTCCAACGCGCCTGCGGCGCCCAGCAGATGGCCGGTGGAGCCCTTGGTCGAGCTGACCGCCGGGCCCTGGTCGCCGAAGACGGCGCGCAGCGCGGCGGTCTCGGCGACGTCGCCCAGCTTGGTGCCGGTGCCGTGGGCGTTGACGTAGCCGATGTCGGACGGCGCCAGGCCCGCGTTGGCGATCGCGGCACGCATCGCGTCGGCGGCGCCGGAGCCGTCCGGGCGCGGCATGGTCGGGTGGTGGGCGTCGGTGGAGGCTCCCCACCCGGTGAGGTCGGCGTAGCCGGCCGCGCCGCGGGCGTTCGCGTGCTCGGCGCTCTCCAGCACCAGGACCGCACTGCCCTCGCCGAGCACGAAGCCGTTGCGGCGGACGTCGAACGGCCGGCTGGCCTGCCCGGGATCGTCCCAACCGGAGGCCAGTGCACGGGCGTTGGTGAACGCGGCGGCGATCGTCGGGTGCAGCGAGGACTCGCTGCCGCCGCACACCACCACGTCCGCGTCGCCGGCCCGGATCAGCCGCAGCCCCTCGGCGACGGCCTGGGCGCCGGCCGCGCACGCCGTGACGATGGCCGAACTGAAGCCCCGGATCCCGTGCTTGATGGCGATCCGGGCGGTGGCCATGTTGGAGAGCATGCCGGGCAGCAGGTACGGGCTGACGCCGGGTCGGCCGCGGTCGAGGCGGCGGTGCGACTGCTGCTCGAAGGTCTCCAGCCCGCCGCCGCCGGTGGCCAGCACCACGGCGGTGCGGTGCGGGTCGGAGTCCTGGCCGACCACCAGGCCGGCGTCGGCGAGCGCGTCGTCGGCGGCGGCGAGGGCGAGCAGCACGAACCGGTCCACGCAGCGGGTCTCGGTGGGCGGCAGCACCTCGCGGCCGTCGACGGCCGGGGCGACGCCGGCGGCGCTGAGCCAGCCGTGCGCGGAGTGGCCCTCGGGCAGCGCGCGGATTCCGGAGCGGCCGGCGATGAGCGCGTCGAAGACCTCGGCGGGCTTGCGGCCGACCGGGGTGACCAGGCCGATGCCGGTGACCACGGCGCCCGGGCGGCCGCCGGTGCGGGCGGCGCCGGCGCTCATCGGGCGTCCGCCGCGGCGGGGGCGGCCACCGAGTCGAGGTAGCGCTGCCGCAGCAGCACCTTGCGGACCTTGCCGGTCGGCCCGAGCGGGATGGCGTCGCCGGCCACCACCACGACCTGGCGGACGGTGGCCGCGGCGGCCTCGTCCAGGGCGGCGGTGACGGCCTTGGTCCGGTCGGCGGTCGGGTCGGCGTCGGCGGCCAGGATCAGCAGGACGTCGGTGACGACCTGCCCGCCGTCGCGGACCGCGACCACGGTGCAGTCCAGCACGTCGGGGCAGGCGGCCAGCACCCGCTCCTCCGACATCGCGGTGAACAGCCGCTTGCCGTCGCCGAGTTCGACCGAGTCGACGGCCCGGTCGACGTGGTAGTAGTAGCCCTCCTCGTCCCGGTACATCAGGTCGCCGGTGAGGAACCGGCCGCGCAGCCGGGTGCGGAAGGTGGTGGCGGAGTCGTTCCAGTAGCCGAGTGCCAGGGTCGGTGAGGTGGTGGCGAGTTCGCCGACCTCGCCCGGGCCGAGCGGCTCGCCGTCCGGGCCGACCAGCTCGCAGTCGACGAAGGCGTGCGGCCGGCCGACGCAGCGGCCGTACCGCTCGGTGCCGGGGCCGTGGGTGATGAAGAAGTGCGAGTGGCCCATCTCGGTGGAGCCGAGGCCGTCCACGAACAGCGAGCCGGGCAGCCGGACCCGGCCCTCGCGGGTGACGGACTCGCGGCTGCCGGCGGCGACCAGGCGGCGGATGTGCACCTCGTGGGCGCAGTCGCCGGTGTTCCACCAGAGCGCGACCGAGTCCAGCTCCCGTGCGGCCAGGTCGTGGTGGGCGAGGTCGGCCCAGGTCGCGGCGAAGCCGACGACACCGCTGGGCCGCCAGCTCTCGATCGCGTCCAGCACCCCGGCGCCGGACTGGCTGGAGAGCACGGCGAGCTGGGTGTGCGAGGCGAGCGCGAGGTTGACGGCGATCAGCGTGGCGGCGTGCGGGGCGGGCAGTGCGCTGAGCATCCGCTCCTGGCCCTGCGGGCGGGGCAGCCGGGCACGGTGGCGGATCGCCGCGTACAGGCTCGCGTGCGAGTGGACCACGGCCTTGGGCATGCCGGTGGTGCCGGAGGAGTGGGTGATCGCGACCGGGTCACCGGCCCAGTGCCGGTACGGCGCCGGGGCGGCCTCCGGGTCGCCGCTCCCGAGGGTGGAGATCTCCGGGAACGCGGGCGCGCCCGGGTCGTGACCGGCCAGGGCGTCGAGGTGCGGGGCGTCGGCGAGGATGCCGACCGGGCCCAGCTTGGCGATGTAGCGGGCGGCCCGCTCGCCGGGCAGGTTGGGGTTGAGCAGCGCGGGGATGGCGCCGAGGCGCGCCAGCGCGAGGAAGGAGAGCACGTGGTCGGCGGCGTCGCTCGCGTACACCACCACCGGGTCGCGCCGGCCGACGCCGAGCGCGTGCAGGGTCGCGGCCCTGGCGCGGACCGCGCGGTCCAGCTCGGCCACGGTGAAGGGCTGCCAGGCGGCGTGGTCGTCCACGGCGGTGTCGAAGGTCAGCAGCGGCTCGTCGAGGCCGAGGCCGAGGGCGAGCCGGCTGGTGAGGACATTGCCGGCGCCGACGGCCGGATCGTCCGCCAGAAGGGTGCGAATACTGCGGATGCTCACGGGGTGGATCCCTCCCGAGGTGCTGGGCGTGCTGAAGGTGCTGGGCGTGCTGCGGCGGGACGCGGCGGGTGGGGGACCGTTCGCGCCGGTGGAGCGCAGACGTGCGGGGGGTCGGTGGACGCGGTCGGGGGACGTGGTCGGGGTCGGTGGTGCGGGGGTCTGGCTCAGACGCCGGTGACCAGCAGTGCCACCGCCCGGTCGCTCTCGCCGGGGCCGTCGGCCTGTTCGGCGGCGATGACGAGCACCTGCTCGGCGTCGCCGTCCGCGAGGAGCAGTTCGGCCAGGTCGAGCGCGTCCTGCGGCACCCGGCCGGGTGGGCTCTCCTCCGGGCTGATCGCCACCACCGGGCCGGTCAGGCCCCAACGGGCGGCGATGTGGCCGAGGACGGCGTTCGGGTTGGACTGGAAGAAGAGCAACGGGGGCATCCGCCGCTCGGAGGCGGCGGCCTCGTCGATCGCGCGGGCGGTGGCCCGGTCGCCGCCGGTGCTGGCCAGCAGCAGCGCGGTCCGGCCGGGGGCCGGGGCCGCGCCGTGGCGGGCGCGCAGGCAGCGGTCGGCCGTCTCGGCGACCAGCGGGTTGAACGAGGAGGCGGAGAAGCCGGGCAACGGCGGGAGCTGCTCGGGCGTCCCGGCCTCCGGGTCGGGCCAGACGGCCTCGGCGAGGATGCGCAGCGCGGTCATCGGGCGGCCACCAGGAGTGCGGTGTTGGCGCCGCCGAAGGCGGAGTTGAGGGTGAGCGCGTAGCGCGCCCGGGCGGTGCGCGGTCCGTCCAGCACGAGATCCAGTCCGATGTCCGGGTCGGGGCCCAGCCAGCCGGCGTTGACCGGCAGCAGACCCTCGTTCAACGCGCTGATGGTGACGACGAGTTCGAGCAGGGCCGAGGCTTCCAGCGCGTGTCCGTGGACGGCCTTGCTGGAACTGACCGGCAGCCGGGCGGCGTGCTCGCCGAACACCCGGCGCAGCGCGCTCGCCTCGGCCCGGTCGGCCAGCGGGGAGCCGGTGCCGTTGGCGTTGACGTAGCCGATCTCGGCCGGGGCGACCCCGGCCCGGGCGAGCGCCGCCTCGATGGCCCGGGCCGCGCCCTCGCCCTCGGGTTCGGGGCGGCAGACGTGGTGGGCGTCGCCGGTCCGGCCCCAGCCGGCCAGCCGGGCCAGCACGGGTGCGCCGCGCCGTTCGGCCTCCGGTTCGGCCTCGATGACGACGGCTGCCGCCGCGTCGCCGAGCAGGGTGCCGGTCCGGCCGGCGCTGAACGGGCGCAGCTCGCCGTCCCGGGCCAGGGCGCGGCCGGCGTCGAAGGCCGCGAACACGCCGGGCTCGACCAGGTGTCCGGCCACGACCAGGACCCGGGGGTGCCGGCCGCCGGCGACCAGCGCGGCGGCGTCCGCCACGGCGGTGCCGGCCGCGACGCAGGCGCCGGTGTAGGTGCGGGTGACTCCGCGGGCGCCCCAGGCGGCGGCCGTCCCGGCGGCGACGTCCGCGACGGCGGCCCGGGTGCGCAGGTCGCTGTGGAGGGCGAGCAGCACGGGCAGGCCGCCGTCGCCGGGCGCCGGTGGCAGGCCCGCCTGGTGGCAGGCCTGGTCGGCGGCGGCGAGCACCGCGTCGGCGAGCGGGCGCGGCTCGGGCAGCAGCGCGGCTCGGGTGGTGCGGCGTGCGGAGACGTCGAACCGGGTGACGGCGGCGAAGGCGGCCTTGCCGTGGGCGGTGGCCTCGGCGAGTGCGGCCGGCCCGGTGCCGGCCGCACTGAGCACGCCGAGGCCGGTCACCACGGGCCGGACGGCGGGCTGGGCGTGGCGGATCATGTCCGTAGGGCTCCGACGGTCGTGGTGGCTCCGGCGTCCGCGGCACCGCCCGCGGCCGCGAGGACGGCCGCGCGGAACACCTCGACGGCGTCGTCCACCGTCCGGACGGCTTCGAACCGCTCGTCGTCGAGATCCGGCTCGATGCCGTAGCGCTGCTCGAACTCGGCTATCAGCCAGGTGAGTTCGAGGGAACCCAGTTCTTCGGGGACGCTCTCGACGGCGCGCTGCCCGAACGCCGCCAGCATCTCCAGGACCTCGGCGCGGTCGGGTCCGGCGAGGTCGGTCACGCCGGGCTGCCCGCGGTGGCGGTGGCGGCGTTGTCGGCGGCGGCGATCCGGGCGGCGACGTCGCCGGTGAACTGGTCGAGCGTCATCAGCGCGGTGGTCTCCATCTCGTCGAGGTCGAACTTGACCCCGTACTCGTCCTCGACCTGGACCGAGAGGTCGGCGAGGGCGAGCGACTCGAGGTCCAGCCCGGCCGGGCCGAGGTCGGTGTCACCGGTGACCTCGGAGACGTCGTACTGCATCTCGGCCAGGGCGGCGAGGACGAACTCGCGGATGCGGTCCTGCATGGTGTGCTCCTTGTGCCCGGGCGCGTGCGGCGCGCGCGGGGTTGTCGGGGATGTGAACACGGCCGGTCCGGGTGGTCGGACCGGGTCCGACGGGTGGCGGCGTCCGCCTGTCGGGGCGTCTGCCTGTCGGGGAGCCGGCCGGGTCCCGCAGGGGCGGTTCGGCGGTGCGGTGGTGCGGTGGTGCGTGGTTCCGAAGTGGTGCGGTGCAGCGGGGTGGTGCGCGGTGGTGCGGTGGGCGGTGTCGGGAGGGTCCTTGGCCGGGGTTCAGCCGGCGGCGGCGCGCAGGGCGGTCGGGTCGCGCAGCAGCTTTCCGGTGGCGGTCCGGGGGAGTTGCGGGAGGAAGGCCAGCCGGCGCGGCCGCTTGTAGGCGGCGAGCTGACGGGCGAGTCCGTCCTGGACGAGCGCCTGGTCGGCGCCGTCCTCCGTGGCGAGGTAGGCCTCGATGGCGCCCCCGTCGAAGACCACGACGGCCTCCCGGACCTGCGGCAGTGCGGCGAGGGTCTGCTCGACCTCGGTGAGGTCGACCTTGAGTCCGCCGATCGAGACCTGCGAGTCCCGGCGGCCGAGCACGGTGACCAGACCGGTGGTCCCGTCGACCACGGCGGCGTCGCGGGTGTGCAGCCAGCCGTCGGCCCAGCGGGTCGGATCGTCCAGTCCGGGGTACGGCGAGGCGGCCGTGCGGAGCTGCAACTCGCCGTTGACGAGACGCAGTTCCATGCCCTCGACGGGCTGCTTGGCCGGGTTCAGGGTGCCGTCCAGATCGGTGGCGATCACCCCGAGTTCGGTCATGCCGTACATCGTGCCGAGCGGGACGCCGTACCGCGCGGTGAACGCGGCGGGCAGGCCCGGGCGGACCAGTTCGCCGGCCACGACCATCCGCCGGAGCTGGGGCAGCGCCGGCGGTCCGGCGGCGCCGGCCAGCAGCTCGGCGTGGAACGGGACGCCGATCACCGTGGTGGGGCGGTCGTCGTCGGCGACGGTGGCGAGGATACCCGCCGCCGTCATCCGGTCCGGGACGGTCAGCGGGGCGTGCGCGTGCAGGCTGTTGAGCAGTCCGCCGACCAGCCCGAGCACGTGCACCACCGAGGACAGCAGGACGACCCGCTCACCCTCGCCGGGGAAGTCGGCCAGCCGCCGGTAGCAGTCGAGCTCGCGGATCAGGTCGCCCGCGGTCCGGGCGATGATCTTGGCCGGGCCGGTGGAGCCGGAGCTGAGCTGGATCAGGGCGTGCCCGGTCCGGGCCGGCCGGCCGGCGGGCAGCCGGACGGCCACCGGGTCGACCACGGAGTAGCCGCGCAGCGCGGCGGCCGAGGGTCGCTGGGCGGAGCCCACCAGGACCTGCGGGGCCAGCCGTTCGACCGCGCCCTCGATCTCGTGGTCGGTCAGCCGGTGGTCCAGCAGGGCCACCTGGGCCCGCAGGCGCCAGCAGGCGAGGAGCGCGACGACGAAGCCCAGTGAGGGCGGCAGGCGCAGCGCGGCGGTGCCGCCCGGGCCGAGGCCGGCGGCGGTGAGCCGTTCGGCCTGCTCGGCGACCAGCGCGCGCAGGGCGTCGCGGTCGACGGGTGTGCCGAAGCGGAGGCACTCCTCACCCCCGGGACCGGCCAACAGCACCCGTTCGACCCAGTCGTCGGGGGCATCGGCGTGCGGGGGTGAAGAAGGCGGCGGTGAAGAAGGGGAAATGCGGGTCAACGCCACTCCACACAGTGAGGAGATTTGTCATGAACGCCGTGTGTAGGTAATCACGAGCAATACGGTCAATTCCGTTGCCAGACCATTGCACAGACGTTTGGTCAAATCAAGGTCTATACCAATCAGGTCCAGACCTCCTACGCTGCCGACCCGTGGACTGGTCCGAGCGCGGCCGTCCGGGAACGAGGATGGCCGTGGCACCACTCACGCTGGCCGGGATCGAACGCGCAGCGCGCGAGCAACTCTCCCCAGAAATCTGGGACTTCATCGAGGGCGGCAGCGGTGCGGAGCGCACCCTGGCGGCCAACCGCGAAATGTTCGGACGCTACGCGTTCCGCCCGCGCACACTGGTCGACGTCTCCGACTGCTCGACCGCCGTCAAGTTGCTCGGCTCACCGCTCGGACTGCCGCTCGGAATTGCCCCGATGGCCTACCACCGCCTGGTCCATCCGGACGGCGAGACCGCGACCGCCAGGGCGGCCGGCCGGGCGGGGGCCCTGCTGGTCGCGGGCATCTTCGCCAGCAGTACCCTGGAGGAGATCGCCGCCGCCGCGACCGGTCCACTCTGGCTCCAGCTGTACTGGCTGCGCCGCCGGGACGCGCTGGCCTCCCTGGTCGAACGCGCCGAGGCGGCCGGTTTCACCGCCCTGATGCTCACCGTCGACGCCCCCCGGATCGGCCGCCGGCTGCGCGACCTGCGCAACGGCTTCGCCGTCCCGCCGGAGATCCGCGCGGTCAATCTCGACCCCGCCCTGATGGCCTCCACCCACCGCGCGACCGAAGGCAGTTCGGGCATCGCCGACCACGCCCGCGAGCAGTTCGACCCCGCCCTGACCTGGTCCGACCTGGCCTGGCTGCGCGAACGCACCCGGCTGCCGCTGGTCCTCAAGGGCGTCCTCACCGCCGAGGACGCCCGGCTCGCCGCCGAGCACGGCGTCGACGCCGTCGTGGTCTCCAACCACGGCGGCCGTCAACTGGACGGCGCACTGCCCGCGCTCGCCGCCCTCCCCGAGGTGGTCGACGCCCTCCCGCCGCACATCCCCGCCGTGCTCGACGGCGGCGTGCGCGGCGGCGCCGACATCGCCGTCGCCCTCGCCCTCGGCGCCCGCGCCGTCCTGGTCGGGCGTCCGGCGTTCTGGGGCCTGGCCACCGGCGGCGAGGACGGCGTCACCCGGGTCCTCGACCTGCTCCGCGACGAACTGGAGCACACCATGGCCCTGCTGGGCCGCCCCGCCCTCGCCGACCTGGACCGCACCGCCCTCGCCCCCTGGCCCACCGGCTGATCCCGTCGGCACCTGATCCCGCCGCGACGCCGCGCCGCGGCGCACCCGGCGGCCCCCGGAGGCGTCGCGACGACGGCACCATCGGGCAGCCGGAAGGACCGGACGGCAGGGCCGTCCGGTACCCGGCGGAGGCACCATCGGGCAGCCGCCGGGCCCTTTTTGACACACCGCCCAGCACCAGACGAGAACGACGGAAAGACCGACACCATGAGCAGACAGAATGCCTTTCCCGGCTGGGACTGGGACGACCCGGACGGCCTGGAGGACCAGCTCGACCGGTTCAGCGCCGACGTCGCCACCTGCCGCACGCTCGAACCGGCCGCCGGCGGGCTCCCGTTCGACCACCGGGACTTCACCGACCTCGGCCTGACCGGCATCGAGTTCGCGGCCTTCCGCACCGCCCACCCGGGCGGCCTCGGCACCGACCTCACCGCGCTGCGCAGCCCCGCGACCGGCACCGAACCCGGTACCCTCTACCGGGTCGACGGCGACCGCTGGTTCACCCAGCTCGACATCTCCAAGCCGCTGCCCTTCGCCGACGCCAGCGTCGACTGGGTCTACGCCGAGCACCTGATCGAGCACGTCACCATGCCGGTCGCGGTCGGCTGGCTGCGCGAGGCCCGGCGCGTCCTGCGCCCCGGCGGCGTCCTGCGGATCACCACCCCCGACCTGGCCCGCTACCTGGTCGGCTACGCCACCGACGACGGCTTCCTGGCCAAGCACCGCCGCCGCCTCACCACCCTCGGCTTCGGCCCGCCGATGCCGGCGCGCCCCGCCTTCCTGGTCAACCAGATCTTCCGCCACTACGGCCACCAGTGGATCTACGACCTCGACGAGCTGCGGCACGTCCTCACCCGGGCCGGGTTCGAGCCCGGGCAGATCCGCCCCTGCGCCTACCGCGAGGGCGCGCGGGCCGACGTCGCCGACCTCGACACCGCCTTCCGCACCGACGAGACCGTCTACGTCGAGGCCGACCGCTGAGACCCGACGCCAGACCCCCGGGACACCCGATGCCACTGCACCCCCAGGCCCAGGCGCTGCGCGACCGCCGCGCGAGCTCCGGCACGCCGCCGCTCTACACCCTCACCCTGGCCGAGGCCCGCGCCGCCGACCTCGCCGACATCCGCGCCGCCGCCGGCACCCCCGAACCGGTCTCCGCCGTCGAGGAGCACCGCATCCCCGGCCCCGGCGGCGAGCTCGCGCTCCGGCTCTACCGGCCCGCCCGCCCGGCGCCCGGCCGCCGCCTCCCCGTCCTGCTCTACCTGTTCGGCGGCGGCTGGACGCTCGGCTCGCCCGACACCAGCGACGCCATCTGCCGCGCCCTGACCAACGCGGTCGGCTGCGTCACGGCCTCGGTCGGCTACCGCCTCGCCCCCGAGCACCCGTTCCCCGCCGCCGTCCACGACAGCCGCGCCGCCGCCCGGTGGCTGGCGGAGCAGGCCGACACCCTCGGCATCGACCCGGACCGGCTCGCCGTCGGCGGCGACAGCGCCGGCGGCAACCTGGCCGCCGCGCTCACCCTGATCGCCCGTGACGAGGACGGCCCGGCGATCCGCCACCAGCTGCTCGTCTACCCCAACACCGACCAGCGCGCCGACACCGCCTCGCTGCGCGAGTACGACGACCCGGCGCTGTTCAACCGCCGGTCGGTCGCCTGGTACCGGGGCCACTACCTGGCCGGCCCGACCGACGGCGACCACCCGCACGCGTCCCCGCTGCGCGCCCCGAGCCTGGCGGGCCTGCCCCCCGCCACCGTCATCACCGCCGAGTACGACCCGCTGCGCGACGAGGGCGAGCAGTACGCCGAGGCCCTGCGGGCGGCCGGGGTCCCGGCCGAGACCCGCCGCTTCGACGGCGTCCCGCACGGCTTCTTCGCGATGACGGGCACCCTGGACGCCGCCGCCGAGGCGCAGGCGTACGCCGCCGCGCGGCTGCGCGAGGCCCTCCGGTGACCGCGCCGACGGCCCCGCAGACCGTGTCCCTGGACCTCGGCGACCTGCACGGTTCGCTCTCCGACCCGCTGCTGGACGCGATGACCTTCCTGAACGAGGTCACCACCCGCTACCCCGGCGCCGTCTCCTTCGCCCCCGGCCGCCCCTACGAGGGCTTCTTCGAGCCGGAGGACGTCACCGCCTACCTGGAGGCGTTCCTCGACCACCTGGCCGCGCGCGGACTGGGTCGGGACGCGATCCGCACCGTGCTCTTCCAGTACGGCCCGACCAAGGGCGTCATCGCCGACCTGGTGGCCCGCACCCTCGCCAACGACGAGGGCCTCGCCGTCCCGCCCGAGGCGCTGGTGCTGACCGTCGGCGCCCAGGAGGGCATGCTGCTGACGCTGCGTGCGCTCTGCGCGGGCCCGGACGACGTCGTGCTGGTCAGCTCGCCCTGCTACGTCGGGGTCACCGGCGCGGCGAGGCTGCTCGACCTGACCACCGTCCCGGTCCCGGAGGGTGCGGACGGCGGCCCCGACCCGGAGGCCGTCCGTGCCGCCGCCCGGGCCGTCCGGGCCGACGGCCGGCGCCCGCGCGCCCTGTACGTCGTCCCCGACTTCGCCAACCCCTCCGGCACCTCGATGCCCGTCGCGGCCCGGACCCGGCTGCTGGAGACGGCGGCGGAGGAGGGGCTGCTGATCATCGAGGACAACCCGTACGGCTTCTTCGCCCGCGAGCCGGGCGAGCGGCCCACGCTCAAGGCCCTCGACCGCCACCGGCAGGTCGTCTACCTGGGCTCCTTCGCCAAGACCTGCTTCCCCGGCGCCCGGCTCGGCTACGTGGTCGCCGACCAGGAGGTGACCGGCCCGGACGGGCGGCGCACCCTGCTCGCCGACCAGCTGGCCAAGCTGAAGAGCATGACGACGGTCAACACGCCGGCGCTCAGCCAGGCCGTGATCGGCGGCATGCTGCTGACCCACGACTGCCGGCTCCGGGCCGCCAACGCCCCCGCCACGGCCCACTACGCGGCCGGCATGGCCACCCTGCTGGCCGAGCTGGACCGGCACTTCCCGGCGGCCGAGCGGGCCCGCCTGGGCCTGTCCTGGAACGTTCCGGAGGGCGGCTTCTTCGCCGTCCTGGAGGTGCCCTTCGCGGCGGACGACGCGGCGATGGAGCGCTGCGCCCGGGACCACGGCGTGCTCTGGACGCCGATGGCGCCGTTCTACCCGGCAGGCGGGGGAGAGCGCCGCCTGCGGCTCTCGATCTCCTCGGTGACGGCCGGCCAGATCGAGGACGGCGTGGCCAAGCTGGCCGGGTTCGTCCGGGCCGAGGCCGGGCGGAGCGGGGCGGACGCGGACGGGCGGTAGCCCCGGACCGCAGAACGGCGGGGGAGCCCCCGGGAGGGGGGGGCGCC
>NZ_JBHXKE010000147.1:3234-23353 GCF_042722765.1 Kitasatospora sp. NPDC058406 | reverse complement strand
AGAACGGGCCGGGGGCCCGCCCCACCCGCTTCTACGACGCGGGGTAGGGCGGGCCCCTCACCGACAGCAGGATTCTGGTCGAGTTTCAGGACGGCGAGGGTATGACGGCGGGCCTGGTGCCGAACTGACTCCCATGCCATCGGGCTAGTAACGCCGTCAGGCGTATCCGCTTGCGGAGGAGATCGAGGCCGCGGCATGCATGGACAGCGCCGCCGACCACCCGGACGCCGCTCAGCGTGCTCCGGTGCGGTGCGTCGCCGAGGAACTGCCGTGGCCGGCCGAGCAGGTGCCCGTGGTCTACCGGCACGGAGACTTCGCCACTCGCTGGCTGTGGGACGGCCCGACCGGAGGGGTGCGTCAGACGGCGGGCACCGTGATCGTGGCGGTGACCGTCGGCCGGCCCGTCCTGGTGGTGGTGAAGGCGGCGGTGACACCGGTGCCGCACGGGACGGTGCTCGCCACCGGGTCGACCGTGATTCCGCCGGGCGGCACGACGGCGCCGAGGTTCTCGCGATCCAGGCTTGCGCCGCCGGTGGTGCGGAGTTCCAACTCGAACGAGGCCAGCCGCGCGGGCCCTCCTGCCGATGACGCCCGCCGACGGATGGGCGAGGGACCGTCAGCGATCGAGGAGGGCGTCGCGAACGGCGCGTTCCACCAGGGGCGCGGCGTTGGCGTGTTCCCTGGCGTTGGGGTGGAGGAGTGTGGCGCGTTTGCCGATGGCGGCGCAGTCGAACGGCAGGCCGCCGGGCACCGCGGTCGGCCAGAAGGGCTCGGCGTCGCCGCAGATGCCCTCGATCCACTGGGTGTCCTCGGGGGCGCACACGTCATGGCCCACGCTGGAGGTGTAGAGGTCGACGTATGTGTCGCCGCGTTTCGCCGCTTCCGTTCGAATGATCGTATTCATGACCTTCAGCGCGTCCTCGCGCAGCCAGTCGATGTCGGCGGGGCTGATCGGACCGAGCTGCGTGGGTTCGCCGCCGCAGGCGCTGCCCCGCTCCGGCAGGACGGCCGGGTAGCCGACCGTGATGACCCTGGCGTGCGGGGCGGCTCGGTGGATCGCGCCGAGCATCCGGCCGTACTCGTCGCGGATCCTGGCGAGTTTCGCGTCGAGGCCCTCCACGCCCTCCGGTGGATTCGTGTAGTACGCCGCGCAGGAGACGTGCGCGAGGGCGAGGTTCAGGCATTCGCCGAACGGGAGGCTGATCGCGCCGATGCCGACGGTGACGACATCGGTGCGGTCTCCGAGTCGGGCCCGCCGGATCTGCGGATCCACCGCGGGCCACCCGGCGGGGTCCCCGGCGGGCGGCTGCACCGGACTGGTCGGCTGCTGCCTCTCGCGGGTGATGTTGCCGATGGCGGCGTTGTCGCAGCTGACGTCGGTCAGGTTCACGGGCCTGTCCGGCGGGCGGGCGGCGAGCGCCCGCCCTACGAGGTCGGGGTAGGCGTGGGCGGTCCGATCACATCCGTCCCGTGACGCGCTGCCCAGTGCGGGCCGCGGGTCCCCGATGAAGAGGCCGGCGGTGTAGGAGTCGCCCAGGGCGGCCCACTCGTAGCGATCCCTGCTGCTGCCCTCGGCCGCGGCCGAGGGCAGCAGCAGGGTCACCGCCAGCACGGACAGTCCCACCATCGGTGCTCGGGCGCGCAGACGGCTTGAGGGGTGTCGCACGGTTCCTCCGTGGCATGGGACGAGGCCGGGCCGGGGCACGGCTCCGGACGGCACGCGGTGCGCACGAGAAGTGTTCCGCATGCGTAGCACCCATTCCCGCACGGCCTGGCCGTTTCCACCGGCCGGGCCGACCAATCGGATTCCTCGCTGTGCTCCTGTGGGGATAGTTCGCATGCCGGTCCGGCCCGTGTCGGGGACGGGGCGGGTAGGCATCGGTGGGCCGTCGCCACCGTCGACGGCCCACCAGCCACTTCCGGGGACAGATATGACGATCAGAACTCACAGTGGACCGCCCGGGGTCATCGTCTGCGGTTGTTCCAGAGGATGGCGGCGGCCAGGATCAGGGCCGCGCGGGTGTGCCGGGAGGTGGTCGAGGTCTGGTTGCGGCCGGGTTTCGCCCCGTTGGTCGCGATGCGCAGGGTGAGGTCGTTGCCCGCGAGGTTGCGAAGGATTTCGCGTCCCTGTTGCAGGCCGCCGGGGGCGGCGATCATGAGTTCGAGTGCGGTTCGGGCGGCCTGCTGTTCGGAGAGGGTCTCCCGGGCGAGGCCGAACATGATGGTGCGCAGGTTCTCGGCGAAGACGTCGGTGATGGACAGTTCGGGGCAGAGGTGACGGATGGATCCTTCGAGGTTGGCGAAGGACTTCCCGAGGAGTGCGATGACGGGGCTGGACTGGATGCCGCGGCGTGTGGCGTGGGTGAGGACGGCGGTGAGGGTGACGCCGAAGTTGAGGTGTTCCAGCGAGGCGGAGGTGACCTTCGGCACGAGGGCCGCGATGTCGGTGCGGAAGCCCGCGAGGTCGGCCCAGGGGGTGGGGTGCCCCATCTCGGTCCAGGTCTTCGCCAGTCCGGTACCGTCGTTGGCGGCCACGTTGAGCAGGGCCAGGACGAGGCTCCGGCTGGCGTTCGCCTCGACGCGGCCGACCATGCCCCAGTCGATCAGGTGGGCGGGGTGGCCGGGAGAGACGAAGACGTTCCCGGGGTGGGGGTCGGCGTGGAAGTAGCGGTCGAGGAAGAACCCCTGGAACATGAACGCCATCAGGTCCCGTCCGATACCGGTGCGCTCGTCGGTGGTGAACGCGGCGGGGTCGGCGTCGCGGACCGAGGTGCCGGGGGCGAGGGACTGCACGAGGACCCGCCGGGTGGGATCGAGGAGGACGAGAGGGACGGTCAGGTGTTCGATGTCCTCGGTCAGGCGCAGGGCGATGCGCATGTTGGCGGCCTCCTTGCGGAAGTCGCTCTCGCCCGCCATGGCGTCGAAGAGCACCCCGAGCATGGCCGGCAGGTCGATGACGGTGGTGAACCGAGGGGCGGCGCGGGCGATCACGCGGGCCATCTTGCGTAGGACGGCCATGTCCTGGGCCATGACCGTCTCCACGCCGGGGCGCTGAATCTTCACCGCGGCCGAAGTGCCGTCGGCCAGGACGGCTCGGTAGACCTGGGCCAGCGACGCCGCGCCGAGCGGTGCGTCGGTGTCGATATCGCGGAACAGGCGCGGCCAGCGCGGCCCGAAGTCCTCGGCCAGGACGGGTTCGAAGAGGTGGAACGGCGCCGGGGTGACCTGGTCGTGGAGCTGTTCGAACTCCGCGAGCATCGCCGGGGGCACGAAGTCGGGGCGGGTGGAGAGCATCTGCCCGACCTTGATGTAGAACGGCCCGAGGGACTGCAACGCCTCCCGCACCGCCCGCGCGCTCTCAAGCCCGTCTCCCCCGTCGGCACCACCGCCCGCGCGCCCGGAGCGGCGTACCTCCTCCACGAGCAGGCGGCCCAGCACACCGGCCACGTACCGACCGCGAGCGGACACACAGCCTCCAAGGACAGTCACACCGGCGCCGGTGGATTCCCGCACGTGGTGGACGGGCCGATGTCACCGGCACCGCAATGTCACCGGCGCCGCCGGCGCGGCGGGGTGCCGCGCCGTGAGGTTCCGTCTACAGGTCCCGGTCGGGAGGGAAGCCGTCACCGGTCACATCCAGCAGGGGCCTCGCCGGTCCCGGTGGTCGGCCGGATCGCCGGTCATGCCCGGGCAGCACCGGGGCAAGAGCGGTGAGGAGCACCTGGGCGAGGACCTGGTAGGTGTACTCGACTCCGCTCTCGCCGTCCCTGACCCGGAAGCACCGTCCGCGCCGCACATCGTCGGCCAGAGCCTCCAGAGTGACCGGGCGACGCGTGCGCGCGTCAAGCAGTCGCCCGCCCTCCATCCGGACGAGGAGGCGCTCGGCCTCCGCACCCTCCTCGGGAGGCATGGTCACGCACGTCCCGTCGGGGACCGGTCCGGCGCCGGAGCAGGTGCTGACGTCTCGACCAGGTGACCGATCTTCTCCTGAAGCGCGGACAGCTCCGCGCCCACCCGGCGCAGTTCCTCCGCCCGGGCCGCCTGGTCCCCGGTGGCCTCGCGGGCCCCGGCGACGCCCCTGCCCTTCCCGTCGTCCTCGTCGTCCAGGAAATCGATGACCGCCTCGCGGAACTTGCCGTCCACGCGTGCCGCGCAGTCGAGGAGATCGTAGGCGCCGTCCCTGAGACCGTCCATGACGGCACCGGCGAATTTGATGATGCCGCGGCGCGGCCAGCGACTACCCATGGAAAGTTGCTCCTTCGGCTCGGTCCCGCCGTGAACGACGGCTCTGGCCGAAGGGATTCCCCTGCTCTCCCCGCACACACCGCTCAGGGGTCTGCGATTGCCCGGTGGGCGGGGCGCGCGGAAGCACACAAGAATCGCTCGCGGGTGGCCGAGCGCCGGAGCGTAACCGTTCTGTAGGTGCACGAACCAGCCATGCGCCGGAGGCGTGCATCGTCGACGAACATTCACCTCCACCGTAGCCGCGCACCCCCTTCCGCAGGTTCGTGGCCGAAGTAATCCTTAGTACACATGCGACTTTGCCGGGATCGGCCCGAATTGCTGCGGGGCCGGTGCCATGTGTGAGGCCCGCCGCCGCGCGTCCGCACGCCGACGGAGCCGATCGACACGACCACCTCTTCGACGGGAGTACGGTATGACCGCCGTCCACCTGCCCCAGCCCACCGCTGCCCCGCCCGCACCCGACCCGGCGCGCCGGCGTCCCACCCGTCAGGTGCGGGTCGGTGACCTCCTCGTCGGCGGTGGCGCGCCGGTCACCGTCCAGTCCATGACCACCACCCCCACCGCGGACATCGACGCCACCCTGCGGCAGATCGCCGAGCTCACCGCCGCCGGCTGTGACATCGTCCGGGTCGCCGTACCCTCCCAGGACGATGCCGACGCCCTCGCGCAGATCGCCGCGAAGTCACGGATCCCGGTGATCGCCGACATCCACTTCCAGCCCAAGTACGTGTTTCAGGCGATCGACGCCGGCTGCGCGGCGGTGCGCGTCAACCCGGGCAACATCATGAGGTTCGACGACAAGGTCCGTGAAATCGCCGCCGCCGCCTCGGCCGCCGGGATACCGATCCGCATCGGCGTCAACGCCGGCTCCCTCGACCAGCGGCTACTGGCCCGGCACGGCGCAGCCACCCCCGAGGCCCTGACGCAGTCCGCGCTGTGGGAGTGCGCGCTGTTCGAGGAGCACGGCTTCACCGACCTCAAGATCAGCGTGAAGCACCATGACCCCCTGACGATGATCGCCGCCTACCGCCTGCTCGCCGCCCGGTGCGACTACCCCCTCCACCTGGGAGTGACGGAGGCCGGACCGCCACCGCAGGGCACCATCAAGTCCGCCACCGCCTTCGCGATCCTGCTGGACGAGGGCATCGGCGACACCATCCGCGTCTCCCTGACCGCACCGCCCGTCGAGGAGGTCAAAGCCGGCATCCAGATCCTGCAGTCCCTCGGCCTGCGGCCCCGCCAACTGGAGATCGTCTCCTGCCCCTCCTGCGGGCGCGCCCAGGTCGACGTCTACCGGCTCACCGCCAGGGTCCAGGCCGCGTTCGACGGCTTCCCCCACCCCCTGCGCGTCGCCGTCATGGGCTGCGTCGTCAACGGCCCCGGCGAGGCCCGCGAAGCCGACCTCGGCGTCTCCTGCGGCAACGGCAAAGGCCAGATCTTCATCCGCGGCGAAGTCGTCAAGACCGTGCCCGAAGCGCAGATCGTCGACGCACTCCTCGAAGAGGCCCTCAGCCTCACCGGCCCCGCCAACGCCCAGGGCGGCACCCCGTGACCACGCTGACCGCGCCCTGCGCCCCGCTTGACCCGGACGGCATCCGGGCGGCCGTCGACGCCGTGCTCGAGACCTTTCTCGACGAGCAAGAACACAGCGCCCCCGAGCTGCCGGAGATCGCCCTGTTCACCGGCCGGCTCCGGACCATGCTCGCCGCCGGCGGCAAGCGCATCCGCCCCCTGCTGTGCGTCACCGGCTGGACCGCCATCACCGAACAGGCACCGCCTCCCGCGCTCCTGCGCGTGGCCGCCTCCCTGGAGCTGTTCCACGCCTTCGCCCTCATCCACGACGACATCATGGACAACTCCGACACCCGCCGCGGCCGGCCCACCGCCCACCGCGCCCTCGCCGCCCACCACCGGCACCGCCCCGGCGCGGACGCCCTGGGGGTGAACACCGCGATCCTGCTGGGTGATCTCGCCCTCGGCTGGTCCTACGAGCTCCTCCACGCCGACGACATCCCCTCCACCCGCCTCCGCAGCGTCTGGAGGCTGCTGAACGCGCTGCGCACCGAGACCCTGGTCGGCCAGTACCTGGACCTGACCGCGGCAGGGGACCCCACCGCGGACGCCGCCACGGCGTGGCGCATCATCCGCTACAAGACCGCCAAGTACACCATCGAGCGGCCCCTGCAGCTGGGCGCCGCCCCGGCCGACGCCGACCCCGCCCAGCTGCGTTCCCTGTCCGCCTACGCGATCCCGCTCGGTGAGGCGTTCCAGCTGCGCGACGACCTCCTCGGCGTCTACGGCGACCCGGAGCGGACCGGCAAGTCCACCCTGGACGACCTGCGCGAGGGCAAGCACACCGTCCTGGTCTCCACCGCCCTCAACCGGGCGACTCCCGCCCAGCTGCGCACGCTGACCAGTCTCCTGGGCGACCCCTCCCTCGACCAGGCCGCGGCGGACGCGCTGCGGGCGGTACTCACCGCCACCGGGGCCGCGGGCGCCGTCGAACAGATGATCGACGCCCGGCTGCGCACCGCCCGACAGGCACTGCACGGCGCCGCCCTGCGGCCCGCCGCCACCGCCGCGCTGCACCGCCTCGCCACCTCGGTGGCCACCCGCACGTCCTGACGAAGGAGCGCCCGTGCACGGCCCGGCCCGCCCTCGACCCAGACCGCCACCGCGCCGCACACACCCTCGGGGCACCCCCCCTCGGAGCCCCACCCGAGCCCACCCCACACCACCCCCACCACGACGGAGCACGCCATGGACACCATCACGGACGCCACCACCCCCCGGATGCTCGACCTGCCGCCGCTGTACTGCCCCATCGACGCGGCCCTCCACCCCGAGCACGACAGCATCGACCGCGACGCCCGGACCTGGCTCGACCGCTACCGCCTCTACACCAGCGACATCGACCGAGCCTGGGTCATCGCGCGGAAGTACGCAGAAGCGATGGCCCGCATCTACCCCGACGGGATCACCGACCGCGTCGGGCTCACCGCCCGATGGCTGCACTGGATCTACTACGTCGACGACGTCCGCATGGAAACCGCCGTCACCCCCGACAAGCTCGCTTCGGCGATCGGCCTCACCAGCCACCTGCTCCGCGTGATGGAGTCCCCGACCACCGAACCGGCGGCAGATCAGACCGGCCCCGTCGCCGCCCTGCAGTCGCTCATGCACTCGGTCCAGGCCGTCGCCACCCAGACCCAGCTCTCCCGGTTCGTCGACGCCCACCGCAAGTGGTTCCACGCCATCCTGTGGGGGATGGCCGACCCCGCCCTCTCCAGCCTGGACGAATTCGTACACCAGCGGATGCTGAACGCCGGCGGCGCCGCCAGCATGTGCTGGTCGGAGATCACCAACGGGGAGGAGATCCCCAACGCCGAACTGCACTCCCCCGCCATGCGCGCACTGCAGGAGTCGTCCTTCCTGATGATGGCCCTCGACAACGACCTCCTCTCCTACAATCGCGAGCTGCTCATCGACAAGACCCACCTCAACGTCGTGATGCTGCTCGCCCGGCTCAACGACTGCCCGCCCGAGCAGGCCGTCCACCAGGCCGTGGCCCTGCGAGACCGCCTGACCACACTGTTCCTGAAGCTGCGCGAGCAGGAACATCCCAAACTGAGCGCCCCCGCAAGGGCCTACGTCGCGGACCTCGCCCACGCGATCCGCTCCAACCTCGACTGGGGATCGCACTCCCCCCGCTACACCGCCGTGACCTCCCGCACCCAGCTCCCCCCGCCCAACCCCACCCCCATCCCCCTGACCCTCACCGACCACCCCAGCGACCCCAGCACCGAACCCCTGCCCTGCCCCACGATCGCCTGGTGGTGGCAGCAACTGCACACCTGACCACCCAACCGAACCGCCGAACGGCGAACTCCGCCCAAAGCCATGCCAGTTGCCCGGCAGGACTTCGAGATCGCAGCGGAGGCCCGTGACCAGGTCCGGCCGACGCGGGGAATTGATCTTCCAGTCGCCGGGAACGGCATCCCACGAGGACGGACAACAACACAGGCCATGCGATTGCGTCGGTTGGCCCCGCACCCGCAGGTGGACAATCCGCTCGCCGTCCTTCGGGAGGTCGCGCAGGTGAGCGGATCGTCCACCCCGACCGCACGGGTGCAGCACGGCCGGGCGGGACCACGTGCTGCACCCCGGGGACACCATGACGGACGGCCCGCTCCCGGCTGCGGACAACATGCCGGTCTGGCAGGGACAACGTGGCGCCACACCCCGTATCGTCCCGCTGCTGCACCATGTTGCCCCGGGATACGGCACGTTGTCCCGCGAAACTGCCGCACCGTGTCGTCGTGCTGCACGGAGGTGCCGCTGCGGTGCTGCACGAAGGTGTCACTGACGCGGAGTGCAGCACGACGCGCCCCGGTCGGGCCGCGCTTGCCCCGCCACGCCGGGCAGCCGGCCTTCCGCGCCGTGGGGGGTTCGGGCGGGACGACTCGCCGGCCGGGCCGACCGCCGAGGACGAGAACGCAGGAGCAGAGCGAGCCGGCTACGGCCGGGCGCTGTCGGTGGCGACGATGGCGGTCAGCGGGATGGACAGGTAGAGGTGCTCCCACAGACGCCGGGTCGCGGTCCCGAGTGGTTCGCCCGTCCAGCGCATGTTCTCGCGGCGCAGGTTCTGGACGGTCTCGTGTACGAGAGCCGCGTCCAGCTGCCGCAGCAGTCCGCGGTGCTCCGGTCTCAGGAGCCGTTCGATCGTGGTGGCGAGTTCGTCGCGCTCCGGACGCCCTGCGGCGTGCCCGGGCCGGGTGGCCGGGGGGTGGGTGCGGTGACCGTCGGCGCCGGCCGCTTCGCGCAGCCGGTTCGGGAGGTCTCCGCAGCCCCGGGTCCCGACGATGCTGAGCGCCGCCGGTCTGCCGTGGTCGAGGACGCGGGAGGCCAGCACGATCAGTGCGGTGTCGACACACACCGACGCGCCGGACTGCTTCGGAGGCTGCGCGGCCCCGGCCGGGGCGGGGCCGGTGTTCTGTGTTCCTGCCATGACGCAGAGCCTGTCCGGCCTTGGCCTTCGCGGCGAGCCCGGGGCACCCTGCCGGGTGACACTGGGGCAGTAGGCCCGCAGACCGTGCCGGTGCCGCAGCGCACGGGGGCTGGACTGGGCCAACCAGCCCGCCCTGGTCGAGGACGCGCGCGGCCGGCAGATGCTCGCCTCCTGGGCTAACTCACGGCCGCCTGCACCGCCGCGGACGACCTCGCCCAGGCCGTCGAGGAGGTGTTCCCCCAGCACTGGGACGCCGAGATCATCTGCGGCTTCCCCGGCCTCGGTACCCGGCTCGGTGCCCGGATCCCGGCCGAGATATGCGACGACCGAGAACGCTTCGGCGACGCCCGCGGCCTCCATGCCTACGCCGGCGCATCCCCCGTCACCCGGGCCTCCGGCAGGAAGTCCAGCACCACCAGCCGCTGGGTGAAGAACGACCGCGTCAACCACGCCGGCTGCCTCTGGGTCTTCTCCGCCATCACCGCCTCGCCGGCGCGAAGGCCCACTACAGGTGCCGCCGTCACGACCACGGCGACTGGCACACCGCCGGCCAGCGCAAGCTCTTCAACCGGAAACGCCACGAAGTTAGAGGTGGGTGCGGTTGGTCAAGAGGTGTCCTTGACGGGGTGTCCGGGGCCGGTCGGATGCCAGTCGGCGGCGAGCGCGTAGGTGGCGTTCGCCATCTCGTCGAGGATGCCTTCGCGGGTCCAGCGGCCAAGCTGCACGTAGGGGCTGTCGTAGCTGGTGATACCGCGCTCGTTCGCCAGGTCACGGGCGTGCCAAATCCGGCTGGGGGCAGTGCGCATCAGCTGCAGGATCCTGTTGCGTTGCCCGCCTTCGCCGGAGGCTGCGGTTGCAGTATCGACGGCCGCTTCTCCCGCTACGTCACCCAGGGCCGCGCCGAAGGCAGCCGGCCCGCCACCAGTCCGACAACCGTGCAAAACCCACCGAGTGGATCGCCGACGTCCGTCCCACCCCGCCGCACCGCCTCCGTACGTCCGGACCGGACGCGGACGACAACGCGGCCCACCCCGTCCCTCGCCACACGCGCGGCCTCAGGTGTCCTTGCCACGCAGCGCGGCCCGGGTCGTCCTCAACTTGCGCAACACTGCCGCGACATGGTGCTCGGCGGTGCGCGGAGAGACGAACAGCGCGGCGGCGATGTCGCGGTTCCCCTCACCTGCGGCGAGCAGCGCCGCCACCTCGCGCTCGCGCGGTGACAGCTCGTCCCCGTACCCCGTGCGCCCCCGCGGGTTGGTGGGGACGGGGCCGAGCGTCCGCAGCCGTCGGCGGCAGCGCGAGCCGTCGCTGGTCGCGCCGAGCGCGTCGAACGCAGCCAGCACGCGGCCGAACCGGGCCCGGCCGTCCCAGGGGTCCACGGCGGCCAGGGCCAGTGCCGCCCGTTCCGCGGCGAGCGCCGCCTCGTACGGCCGGCCGACGGCCTCCCAGCGACCGCCGGCCCGGTCGAAGGCCTCGAACGCGGCACCGGGATCGTGCTCGGCGAGCACCAGGCCGCGGCACAGGTCCTGCTCGGCCTCCGCTCCTGGGCACTCCCCGTCGCGGATGCCGTCGGCGTGTTCCTCCAGCAGCGTCCGGGCACCGGTCCGGTCGCCGACCGCCAGGGCGGCCTCGACGGCCGCCGGCAGAACTCCGAAGGCGAAGGGCCACAACCTCCTGGCACGCACGCTGTCCAGGGCACCGGCCAGCGAGGCCCGGGCCGCGCCGGCGTCCCCCCGGGCGAGGTGGAGCCGGGCCGTCCCGGCGGCCGCGCCGAGGGCCAGGCTGCTCGTCGGATCGTGGGCCACCACACGTTCGAAGAGCGCAGCGGCCCGTGACGCCTGTCCGCGGGCCGCTGCTATCACGCCCTGGGCGGTTCCCAGCAGTCCGGTGTCGGTCAGCGGGCTGTCGCGGAACCTGACGCGGTAGGCCGCCAGCTCCGCGTCCCAACGCTCCCAGTGCCCGCCGGTCCAGGTGAGCAGGAGCCGGTACGACTCGCCGTAGGCCGCCAGCGCGGTGAAGTGGATGCGCTCGCTGATGGCGAGCGACTCCTCGTTCCAGGTCGGCGCCCGCTGGTCGAGCCCGACGAAGACGGCGGCCTCGGCGGCACCCGACAGGGCGATCGCGGTGGCCCGCAGCACCCGCGAGTCGTCGTCGACCCTCGGCAGCGCGGCGAGGAGGGAGGGGATGCGCGGGTCCGCCGAGCCGAGCAGCAGGGTGATCTGGTTGGCGCGGACGACCGCGTGGGCCAGCCGGTCCGGCGTCCGCTCCAGCAGGCGCAGAGCGCGCGCCATCCAGGCCGTGCGCTCCTCCGCCGAGGCCGCGCCGGTGTCGGAGACCGCCAGCACGGACATGTTCCTGGCCGCGAGCGCGGGATTGACCTCCTCCAGTTCGAGCGCCGCCTTCTCCATCTCGTCCCGGCCGACCGGGTCACCGGCCTGGTTGAGCAGCACGTTGGCAAGGTGCGACCTGATCTCGCCGCCCACGGCCGACGGCAGGCCCGGGGTGGCGAGGATCCGGCGCAGGGTGCTCACCGACCCCGGTGCGTCGATGCTGAACTGCACGGTGCCCGCGAGCGCCAGTGCGGTCTCCCCGAGCCGCTCGGTGGCGAGCCCCGGCTGGTCGAGGACCTGCCGCAGCAGCGTCACCGCGGTGCCGATGTCGCCGACCTCGGCCGCCTGGTCCGCCGCCGCGCGGGCCTCGGTGATCCAGGTGTCGTCCCCGAGCGCGCGGGTGTGGTGCGCGATCTGGACGAGCGGCGGCGGGTCCTGCTCGCGCAGCACCGCCAGGACCCGCCGGTGGGCACGGATGCGCACCGGCCCCGGGAGCATGTCGTACACCGCCTGCCGGGCCAGCGCGTGCCCGAACCCGTAGGCGTCCGGCCCTCGTTCACGCAGGACAGCGGCGTCCAGCGCCGCCAGCAGTGCCTCGTGCGCCCGTTCCTCGTCCAGACCCGCGATGGCTCCGAGGACGCCTGCTCCCCCCGGGACTGCGAGCACCGCGGCCCCCCGGACCAGGGCCGTCGCGTCCGGCCCGAGCAGGCCGATCCGCGCGGCGAGCAGCTCGCGCAGGCTCCGGGGCACCCGCAGCTCCGTCTCTCCGTCGGCGCCCGCGGCCGGATCACGGCCGGCGAGAGTGATCAGGTCCTCCTCCAGGACGAGCGGCAGTCCCTCGCTGCGTTCGGCCAGGAGGTGCACGACGGACGCGGTGGCGCCCTGGCCGAGGACGGAGCGGGCGAGCGTCCCCATGGCTTCCCGCCCCAGGGGCAACAGGCTGAGCTCGGCGCCGGCGGTGCCCGGTTGACGCCGCAGCGCCGACCCCAGGACCGGCGCGCCCGACGGAAGGTCCTCACCACGGTAGGTGAGCACCAGTGCCGTGTCCGCCGGCAGCCCGCTCGCCAGCAGGACCAGCAGCTCCTGCGTGGCCTCGTCCGCCCAGTGCACGTCCTCGACCACCAGCACCACCGGAGCGACCGCCGCCAGCAGGGCCCGCACCGCTCCGGCCACCAGGTGGCGCTGCCCCGACGGTCCGGGGACCTCCACCGGCGTCGGCGGGAGCCGCCCGGCCAGGCCCGGCAGCAGCGGTCCGAGCACGCCCACCGCAGGGTCGATGGCAGCGTTCGCGGGGAGCTGCGGGCCGAGCGCGCCCAGGGCATCCACGACCGGCCCGTAGGGCAGGGGCTCGCGCAGCGGGTGGCACGCGCCGGTGACGACGGTGACACCGTCCGCCCGGAGGGCCGCGGACGCCTCGGTGACCAACCGCGACTTGCCGATCCCGGCCTCGCCCTCGACGAGGACGACCGTCGGCGGCGCCGACAGTGCTCCGAGCAGCGCCCGGAACTCGCGGTCCCGTCCGACGAAGGGCAGATCACCCGCCCGGGCTCCGCTCTGTACGGGTTCCGGTTCCGCGCCCCGTGAAGCCACCACACGCTCCGATCCGCCGCTGCCCGTGCCGGAGGGGCCGGAGCCGGGCGATGCAACCGTCTGCCGTACGACCAGCCTATGCGGTGGCGGCCGGGCGGGCCTCGACAGGCAGGCCGGCCCGAACGTATGGGTTCGACAGCCCGTGGCGGGGACCACGACGACCGCCGACAGCCGCGACATTCCCACCCTCGCCGGGGGTGACGGTGGCAACCCACCCGCGCATGCCGGGCATCCGCCGCACCGGGCACGGCTGGCGTGCGCCACGCGTGGAACGGCTGCCGGATCGGGGCGGACCGGCCGCGGGCGACACCGGCCGCTGCCGTTCCCCGGACCGCCGACGACCGGGACCGGGACCGGGATGCGCAACCGGGGCTCCGGTTGTCCACGGCGGGGCCGTGCACGAGCGAGGGGCGGGTCAGCCCCTGCCCGCTCCGCTCAGCCGAGGGCGGAGCCCTCGAGAGAGGCGAGCCGGCGGTGTTCGAGGACCGCGGCGAAGGCGTAGGCGCCACCTCCCGCAAGGGTGAGGACCCAGTAGAGCCCGGGGGTGTGGAGCAAGAGCGCCGCAGTGGAGACCAGAGCGAGCCAGACGCCGAGGGCGTAGTGCAGCACGTTGCGGCGTACCGCGCCCTCGGCGAGGTAGAGCAGGCCGACGACGAATCCGGAGCCGGTGGGCCAGAGGACGGCCGGGAGCTCCGGCGCGTCGAGCACGGATGTGAGGCCGGTGACGGCGAGGGCCAGGGCGGTGAAGGCCGCGATCCAGGCAGCGCCGAGCAGTCTGCCGGCGAGGACGTCCGGCGCCGGGGCTCCGCGCTGGGCCCGTACGGCCGCGGCGGTGGCGAAGACGACGCCGACCGCGAGCCCGCTTCCGAGAAGCATCACGGGCAACCAACCGGGCAGGTCCAGCCAGGGGTCCTCCCCCTCGGAAGCTGCGGCGGTGCCGTGGCCGAGCAGGTAGGCGAGGCCGAAGCTGACGTAGGACGCACGGTTGTCGACGTCGCGCGGGCCAGAGGTCGGACGGGCCTGGGCCGTGGGCGGCGAGAGGGTGGTGTAGCTGGACATCGTGGAGGCCTCCGGAGTGCTTCGCGGCTGCGTGCGCGGGTCGAAGAGGGACGGCGGGCCGGGTTTCGCCGGTCGTCACCGTGCCCGGCGTGGAGTGGCGCGGCGTGGTGCGGTGTCAGGCGGGCTGTTCGGCGCGTGCCTTGAGGTGGTCGAGCCAGGTCTCCAGCGAGGTCCTCAGGGCTGTGGCGAGTTCCTCGACCGCGCTGTCGACGGGGTCACCGCTCCAGGACTCCTCGGTGCGGACGACGACACCGGCGCCGGTCTGTTCGAAGGTCCACACATGGATGCCGACGATGCCCTCGACGATTCCGTCCCAGACGATCCGCCGGCCGGGGACGAGTTCGCGGATGGTGGAGGTGATGTTCATCCCGTGGGTGAGCCAGGTGAAGCTGTCGCCGGCCGAGGGCGGGCCGCCGAGCCGGGCCCGGTCGATGTCGGCGTTCCAGTCCGGCCAGTTGTCGATGTCGGTGTGCAGAGACCAGACGGTGTCGAGGGAGGCTTCGATCGTCCTCGTCAGGCTGACGACGACAGGGGCGGTGGTGTCGACGGCTTGCATGGGGTGTCCTTGTCGGTTCTCGGGGCGGTTCGGGTGGGCCGGGGTTCTGGATCAGGTGGCCGGTGAGCGGTGGTGGGGCGCCTCCGCGGCGGTCAAGCGGGCCGGCCGCCCGGCTGCCGGACCGTGGGCGTTGACCTCCCACCTGGTCCTCGGTCCGACAGTCCGGCACCGGTATGGATCTGCGGCAGAGCGACGTTCACGAGCGAAGTGGCGAGCATCGCGGTGAACTGCGCCGCAGCCAGGGCCTCGCGTGCGGTCCCCGAGCGGGAGTTCCGGTCC
Source organism: Kitasatospora sp. NPDC058406 (assembly GCF_042722765.1). NCBI lineage: Bacteria > Bacillati > Actinomycetota > Actinomycetes > Kitasatosporales > Streptomycetaceae > Kitasatospora > Kitasatospora sp. NPDC058406. The sequence goes on along the minus strand of NZ_JBHXKE010000147.1, from coordinate 8,286 downwards.
TGCGTGCGTCGAAGGTTCATGGCGCACAGCCTCGCGTCGGGCGGTGTCCACTTTCCATGCCCGGCAGCGGAGATGGCTGTCCGATTCTGTCCGCTCCTGTCCACCCGGCCAGGACGCCGGCGTCAGACGGAGCGTGGGCCGGGCGGGCCACCATCTGAGAAGCGGCTCGGGTCTACGCAAGCGCGAAGACCCGCCTCCTCAGGTATCGCAAAGTCCTACCTTGTGCTGTGGGCTACCGCCAGACTGGGCGCCGTGCTCCTCGACCTTCGCCGCCCGGCTGTTGCGCCCAGGAGGCCCACACAGTGCTCATGGCCCATTTCAGCCGGGCACAGGCCGGGCGGACCAGGAGCCGTCCCGGTCAGGCTGGCCTCCCGCACGGTGCGGTTCTACCGTGGGGGTACCAGTGCATATCTCCGGAGCGCGCCATGATCGTCATCATTGGGCTCGTCATCCTGGTCGCCGCGGTCGTCGTCGGCGTGGCCGGTGTCCTCACCAACACCGGCAGCGGACACGCGCTCACCGGCGGGTTCGAGGTGTTCGGCTACCACGTCACCGGCTCCACCGTCGCCCACCGAAACCGGTCGCACCCCTTCGGGCACCGCTCCGACCCCGGAGGCCCGGAGACACCACCACGCGCGGACCGCTGACCGCGGACCGCTGACCGGCCACCGCGCCCATGCCCTCGCGAGCGCGCCCCGGCAGTTGGCTCCCGAAGCGCGGCGAGCCATAAGTATCAGCAAGAAGATCGCGCAGAGGACAGAAGCGGTCAACGGTGGCGCCAGAAGACCGTGGGCCGCGTCACCGGCAGTCGGCGTCGGCAGGCCGAGGGCCGCAGCGACCAGATCAAGGGCAACACCAAGCAGGCGGGAGCGAAGATCAAGGACGCCTTCACACACTGATCACTGCGCCCCACCGCAGACTCGAATCGGCCCGAGGGCGCCGGGCCGTCCCGGCCGTACGGGGTGCATCGTTCGGCCCGACACGGGAAAGGCGCACATCCATGGCCACAGGAAACGGTTCTGCCGCACGGGCCAAATCCCAAGGACAGCGCCTCGCCGACAGCCACGCCATGGACATCACGGCCAGGATCGGACTCTGCGCCCGAGGCGTGATCTACGTGCTGGTGGGGGCCCTGGCCATACAGATCGGCTTCGGCGACAACAGCGGCCAGCAGGCCGAACGGTCCGGCGCGGTGGGGACCATCGGCGAGCAGCCGTTCGGTCGCGTCCTGCTGTGGGCGCTGGTGGTGGGGCTGGCGGCGATGGCGCTGTGGCGGCTGTCCGAGGCCGCGTTCGGACCGGCAGGATCGGACAGGGGCAAGTGGACGGTGCGCCTGGGCTTCCTGGGGTTGGCGGTGTTCTACGCCGTGATCTCCATCGCCGTGGTGCAGACCGTCCTGGTGGGCGGGTCCTCCGGAAGCCGCTCCAGCAACCAGACCTCCAAGGAATACACCTCCAAGGTGCTGGGCTGGCCCGGCGGCCGGCTACTCGTCGGCGCGGTCGGAGCCGTCCTGATCATCGTCGGCACAGTGATGGCCGTGCGCGCCGCGATGCGCGCATTCGAGAAGAACCTCCAGACGAACAGGATGAGCGAACGAACACGCCGGATCGTCGCAACACTGGGCATCATCGGCGGCGTCGCCTGTGGCGCCGTCGCAGCGGTCGCCGGCCTGTTCATCCTGCTCGCCGCGGTGAAGTTCGACCCCAACCGTGCCAAAGGCCTCGACGAGACACTGCGCTCGTTCGCCGACACACCCGCCGGACCCGTGCTCCTCATCGCCGCAGCGGTCGGCCTCGTACTGTTCGGCCTCTACTCGTTCTGCGAAGCCCGCTGGCGCAAGACCTCCGAACACCCAGACCCGCCCGCGTCTTGACCGCAGGCACCCGGCCAAGCAGCCGACCGGCCCCAGGCGCCCGGTCCACACCCGGAGCCGTGAGCAGTACCGACCCGAAGGAGCCCCCGGTCACGGTGTCGGGGACCGTCGGACGCAGGAGACAAGGCACTTCCCCTGCTACGGGTCCCGCGATCATGTCGTAGGAGTGGTTCCGCGAGCCGGCCGTCCGGCCGGACGGACGGCCGAGGCCGAAGCCGGTACCCGGCCGTGTTCGCCGGAATCGCGGAGACCAGGTCAGCGGGGAGGAGGGCTGGTTCGGTCCGGTCGGCAGTAGCGGTGGACGAGTTCGGCATGGCCGGGGAAGCGGGTCATGAGGTCATGGGCCCGGCCGAGGGTCATGTCGGCGTAGTCGAACCCGGGCACGACCGCCTCGCTGATCAGGGCATGGTCCCCGGCGGTGAGGTGGGAGGCCTTCCACACGCCTCCCGGCACGGCGAGGGTGAGGAGTTGCCCCTGGCCGGGGTCCTGGCCGAGGACGGCGGTGGTGTGGCGGCCGTCCGGATGGAGCAGGTGGTAGGTGACCGGTTCGCCGTGATGGTGGAAGTGCAGGATGTCGGACTTGTTCAGGTGCCAGTGTCCGACGTCGTCGATGACCTCCCCGACCAGGCGCAGCACGTCGCCCTTCAGGTCCTGCACTCGGCGGGCGTGGCACTCGGACTCGACGGTCCGGACGGTCGCCGTGGTCACGGTGGTCTCCCTGCAGGTAGCTGCTGCACTTCGGGGTCCGGCCGTACCGGCCGAAGTCGCCCCGGGCAGGAAACGAGGGAGCGGCCGAGCGCCGAACGGGCCGCCGCCGAGATCCACTCCCGAGAGCGGGGCCGCCGCACACCGAGCCGGTCCGTCAGTGGCCGATCAACCGGCGCGAGGTTGACGCCGCTCCGAGAACCGGTTCGGCCCGGACCGGCCCGATCCTCGACGGCAACGATTGCGCCGTCGACGCCCGGTACGCCGCGCTCCGTCGGGATCCACACCTGCGGGCGCGAGATCGAAGCGGTATGACCGCTTTGGTCATTTCGAGTATTCTTTTCAGTCTTTGCGCTCATTTGAGGTTTTACAGGAGGAATCTTCATGGACATCGGTCAACCGCCGGTGCCGGCGGTGTTGCCGGCGATACCCCGGCGGGAGCGGTACAGGACGCTGGGCGGTTCCCTCTTGGTGCTGGCCCTCGTGTTCGCCTACGTGGGGTTCTGGACGATCTGGGACGAGCACACCTCCGGCAAGGAGGAGGTGCGGCCCGGCACGGTGGTCACCGTGTCCGATCACGTCTCCTTCGTTCCGGCGAGCGGCTGGTCGCTGGAGCGCGCGGAGACCACCCCGGGGCAGCGTGCGGTGGTGACCGGCAAGTCCAGTGCGTTCGTCGTCTCGACGGCGGAGTGGATGGGCACCCTGGAGGAACAGACCGCCAGGGAGAAGAAGATCCTCCGAGCCGACGGAAAGGTCCACCTGTACGGCAACGACCAGTCCTTCCACACCGGCAACGGCCTGACCGGTGTGAAGTTCTCCTACTTCACCTCCGGCATCGAGGGCACCATGTGGATCGCCTACGACCCCGGAGCGAAGACCGTGGTCACCCTCAACGGGCAGAGCGCATCCGGCACACTGCCCGCCGCGGCGGGCGAGTTCCAGCAGATGGTCGACAGCGTCACGACAGGGGACCGGGCATGAGCACACTGCACCAGCCGTTCACCCCGCACCGCCGACTGAGCGCCGCGGCCCTGGTCGACGAACGCGCCCCGATCGGCGTGGACGGGTTCTTCCAGCCCCGCCGCGCCGCCTTCTGGCTCTACGTGTTCTTCCTCGCCAACGGCGTCTTCTCGATGGTGTCCAACTTCACCCTCGGATTCCGCATCGTGCCGGCGGCCGTGGTGTTCGCCACCCTGCTCTGGACGCTGTACGCGGTCCCGTTCCTGCTCTTCTTCCGCTCGCTCGACCTCTTCGAGCAGCACCCTCCGCTGGGCTTCGCCATGGCCTTCGGCTGGGGCGGCTTCGCGGCCTGCTACCTGGCACTCCCGGTCAACTCGGCCGTCCAGTCGCTGTCCGCCAAGCTCTTCGGCCCGCAGTTCACCGCCGAGTGGGGCCCAGCGCTGGCCGGGCCGATCAACGAGGAACTCCTCAAGCTGCTCGGCGTCGTCGTACTGATCATGATCGCCCGGACCCAGTTCCGCACGATCCTGTCCGTCGTGGTCGTCGGCGCGATGATCGGCCTAGGCTTCCAGATCGTGGAGGACCTCCTCTACTCGGTCAACACCGCGATCCAGTTCCCCTACGCCAACCAGATCGCCCCGGTCGGACTGATGTTCCTGGTACGCGGTGTGATCACCGGCATCTGGAGCCACGCCCTCTACACCTCGGTCGCCGCCTTCGGCATCGGATACTTCGTCACCCGCCGCCACGAACCCCTGATCCGGCGCACCGCCGTCGCCGTCGGCGCGTTCGCCCTGGCCTGGTCCATGCACTTCTTCTGGAATTCCCCCTGGCTGCAGGACATCGGGGGCGGGGGCGGGGGCGGCATGGTCGTCCTCTCGCTGGTCAAGGGCCTGCCGATCCTCGCCGTCGGCTACCTGCTGTGGAAGCTCGCCGGACGGGAGGAGGGCACCCAGATCCGCGCCGTCGCCGACCACTACCTCGACGACGACCTCATGACCCCCGAGGAACGCGACGCCCTCGGATCCCTGCACGCACGCCGCCACCTGCGCACGCACATGAAGAGGACCCACGGCCGCAAGGCCGCCCGCACCCTCCACCGGCTCCAGCGCGCCCAGCTGCACCTGATCCGCGTCTGCGAGGAGAACGGCACCGGCCTCCCCGCCGCCCGCGCCGCCCAGGACGTCACCGCCCTGCGCGCCGACCTCGCCGCCACCACCCGCACACCCGCCACGACAGGGGCAGCCGCGGCCCCGAACGCCGGGTAGTCCCCCAGCGCCGGCCCCGCCGCCCCGGCCAGGGGCGGCAACGGGGCGACCGACAGTCACGCCGTCACTGCGCATCCTCAGGCCACAGAACCGTGCGGCTGTTGAGGACACAGCACACCGAGACGGCCGAGCGGCGGGGGGGGGCAAAAGGCCCCCGCCCCCGCGCCCCCCCCCCCCCGGGAGCGGTTTCCAAAATTTTTTTTTTTAGGTAAAAAATCTGGACGGGTATTGCAGGCCCGTGGAAAA
>NZ_JBHXKE010000147.1:0-3224 GCF_042722765.1 Kitasatospora sp. NPDC058406 | reverse complement strand
GACCGACAGACACGCCGTCACTGCGCAACCTCAGGCAACACAACCGTGCGGCTGATGAGCACACCGCCCACCCAGACGGCCGACGGGCGTGGGCTTGAAAACCGCCCAGCGCCGTCTCGCCGACGCCGCGGCTTCGGAGTATCCGAAATGTATTCGATATACGAAATAAGGGTCAAGGGATTGCAGCGAGCTTGCCAAGCGCACTTCGGCGGGCACGCACCCGGAAGCCGGTGCCTTCCGAAGAGCGGGGTGCATCTCCGCCGGTCCGGCACAGGGCCGGTGTCTCGGCGACAGGAACGGGCCACCATGTCGTCTCGTCGACGCAGGCGCCGGGACGTCGTCGGTGATGGGATGGCCGGAGAAGTCCGCGAAGGCCTGGAAGCACTGGAAGCACTGGAAGCACTGGAAGCCGTCACCCTGTGGGTGACGGCTTTCCCGCGTCCTGTCGCACCGCCCAGGGGTGGAAGTCGCCGAGCCGCAGGCGGCCCGTCCGGACCAGGCGGTGACGCCGGGGTCAGGTGTCGGCGGCGGGCGGCTGTCCGGCGTCGTGGCGAAGCTGTTCGTTGATGCGCAGGGCTTCTTCGAGTTGGTCTTCGAGGATGATGATGCGGCAGGCGGCGTCGATGGCGGTGCCCTGGTCGACGAGGTCGCGGGCGCGCATGGCGATGCGTAGCTGGTAGCGGGAGTAGCGGCGGTGGCCGCCGTCGGAGCGTAGCGGGGTGATGAGGCCCTGGTCGCCGAGGGTGCGCAGGAAGCCGGCCGTGGTTCCGGTCATGGCGGCGGCGCGGCCCATGGTGTCGGCGGGGTAGTCGTCGTCGTCGAAGCTGCTGGGGGTGGGGGCGTGTCGGTCGTCGTCGTCACTGCACCTCTCTTGGTTCCTGGGGAACGCGTCGAGGGGCCCCGGCGCCATTGCGGCTCCGGGGCCCCGAAGGGGAACAACACCATCTACCGGCCTGGGCCGGTCCTCTGTTTCCGCACTGCCCCGGGGGATGGGGCGTGCGGGGATCGCGTATGCGTGACCGGAAACCACCGTCCTTCGTAGCTGGGGGGTCTGCGGTGTCCGCCCGGACTGAAAAGCCGTCTCACGGGCCGGGCGATCCTGATGGCGCTTGCGCCCTCCGTTCTTCCTCTGCGTCACTGACATTCCTGCGAACTGCGGTTTCACACGGGTACTGCTGGTACTGCGCACTGCTTCGGCAGCCCTTGACTGCCACCCGGTCCGGCTGCCGGCTCCATCGCCCGTCCTGCTCACGAGCCCGGCGTGGAACCCCGCTGTCCGGACCTCCCCGGCACGCGCGCCCGCAGTCCGGCGCCTTTGCAGGGGTACTGCGTCCTGCTGAACTGCATTGACTGCGAATCGACTTCACTCACTGAAGTGCGATACCGCCTCGTGGCGGCCCCTGATCACCGCGGGCCGCCCGGCCCGGCCACCGGCCCTGTCGCCGCACTGCACTTCCTTGGCTTCAGGGCCCCGCAACCGTGCCGACCTGCGAACTTCCGTCACACTTCCCGCCAGTTCGTGTCTGGCGGGCACCTCTCGACTGCCGACTACGAGAGAAACACTAACCACAGCCGACATCAATGTCTACTCCCGCCAGAACAGATTTTTCCGCGCCCGAGGGGAAGGTAGTCTTCGGCCCCAACAGAGACGGACAGACGCCCCGCCCCGGCGCCGCAGGGGATCCAGGAATCGATGGGGAGACGCCGATGACGGGAGGGGCACCACCGGCGGTGCCCCTCCCCGGGACCACGCCTCACACCCCCGCGCACGCGGAAGTCCCTGCCGGCGGCCCTCGCCGAAGCCGTCCGCGACCGCGGAGAACACGTCCTGCGCCGCCCCCTGGCCCGCTTCGCCGAACAGGCAGCCGTTACCGGCCTCCCAGCCCTCAACCCCACCAGCACCCGCATCGTTGCCGGCATAGGTGCCGGCATCGGCACCGGCACCACGACCGGCCCGCAGCACGACGGTGTCCACCGGCAGCGCGGGCCCACACAGGGCCGAACGCACCGCCCCTGCGCAGCTGTGACCGAAGGGTGTCGGGGACGGGAGCGGTGGCGCTACCGGGCGAGGAGGGCGGTGACAGTCTTGCCGCCGGTCTGCCGGGGGGTGACGGTGGTGGTGTGGGCGAGGCGGTTGACCATGGGCCAGCCGAATCCGCCGGTGCCGGCGGCGAGGTCGGGGGTACGCATGCGCGCGGTCGCGGGCTGCGGTCGTGGACGGCCACCTCGACGCCGTCCGTGTACGCGGTCAGGTCCAGCGCGAACGTGCCGCCGCCGTGGCGCAGGGCGTTGGTCACGAGTTCCGAGACCACGAGGATCACCGCGGCCGCGGCCTCGGGTGCGAGGGTCGGCACGAGGCCCGCGAGGAATCCGCGTGCGCTCTCGCGCGCACCCGCGACCGAGAGGACCCAACCGGGGGCTTCGACAGCGACGCTCACCGTGTCCATCAGGTCACCTGCTCCCCGGGGCACCAACCCCTCTCCGGCCTGCCCGACCCTCATTCCCCGACAGCCCGAGCACCAACCCCACCACAACCATCCCGCAACCGGCACCCGCCGTTCTCCGGGCGACGGGCGACGGGCGACGGGCAACGGGCGACGGGCGACGGGCGAGGTTCTGACGGCGGGCCGACCCCGGACCGGCGCGGGGTCGGCCCGGCGACGGTGGTGCCGTCTGACCGGCGGCGGCCCCGGTCACCAGGACCACGGCGACGGCCTGTGCGGGAGTCCGGGCGGCCGGACGCCGGCGGGTGCGCAGCCGGGCCAGGCGTCGGGGGTGCGGGCCGGGTCGCGCTCACGCATCACTGCCCAGCGCCGCTCGCACTCGGCCCGGCAGTGCGCCTGGGTGCGCTGCTCGGCGGCGGCCAGGCGCTCCGGGGTGACGCCGAACAGGGGCGCCACCCACTGCTCCCAGGGCGTCCAGCGGTCCTGGTCCGGGTCGTAGCGGCTGCGGGCGGCCCGGCCCCGGTGGCCGGTGTTCTCCAGCTCTCGGTAGGTGGCCTCGGCCGATCATCGGACAATCGGAGCGCTATGCGGTAGCTTGCGGGCAACACCCGACATGTCAAGGTAAAGCATGCCGTGGAGACTGCATCGAACCGGCGGGCCGGACAGTGCGTCAGAGGCTCCGGAGAGATGGTGCCCCGGGACGCGCTGCTGTCGGACCTCGGCTGCGAGCGGGACGCCCAGGGCTGGGTGACCACCGACGCCGCGGGCCGCACCGGCGTG
>NZ_JBHXKE010000146.1:0-23438 GCF_042722765.1 Kitasatospora sp. NPDC058406 | reverse complement strand
GATCCCGGGGCCTCCCGGCGTTCCCGCCGCCACCCGCCGGGCGCCGCCACCGGCCGGTGCGGCGGCGGTGCGCGCCGCGCTCAGTGCTCGCCCTCGGGGCGCGCCCGGCGGGGGAGCAGGAAGGCGACCAGGAAGGCCAGCGCCAACAGGGCGGCGGCGAGGCCGTACGTCCGCCCGGCCGCGTGCTGGAAGCCGTCGGTGCCGGCCCAGCCGAAGAACGCGGTGCCGAGCAGGGCGACGCCCACCGAGCCGCCGAGCTGCTGCTGGGCGTTGAGGACGCCGGAGGCCGAGCCGGTCTCCGCCTCCTCGACGCCGGCCAGGGCGATGTCGAAGAACGGCGCCATGATCAGGCCCAGACCGAAACCGGTGAGGGCCAGCGCGGGGAGCAGCTCCCAGCTGGTGAGGCCGGCGGCCCAGTGCTCGACCGAGTACCAGAGGCCGAGCGCACCGCAGGCGGCGACCACCATGCCGCCGTGCAGGACCCGGCGGCCGTGGCGCGGGGCCAGGAGCGCGCCGGAGAGGACGGCGCCGGCGACCACGCCGAGCGACAGCGGGATCATCGAGAGCCCGGCGTGCAGCGGGGTCCAGCCGAGACCGAGCTGCAGGTGGAGGGTGAAGACCAGCAGCAGGCCGGAGAGCGCGGCGAAGAAGACCAGCCCGGTGGCGAGCGCCGAGACGAAGGCCCGCCTGCCGAACAGTGAGGGCTCGATCAGCGGGGTGCCGCCGCGCCGCAGGACACGGCGCTGGTGGAGGGTGAAGAGCCGGAGCACCGGCAGGGACGCGGCCATCGCCACGAAGACCCAGAGCGGCCAGTCGAGCTCGCGCCCCTGGACCAGCGGGTAGACCAGCAGCAGCACGGCGAGGCTGAGCAGCAGCACGCCCACCGGGTCGAGCCGGCCGGTGCGGGCGGTAGCGGTCACGCGGTCGGCGGGCAGGATCCGGCCGGCCATGAGGACGGTGAGCAGGCCGAGCGGCAGGTTGATCAGGAACACGGTCCGCCAGCCGAGGCCGAACCAGTCGGCGTCGGTGAGGTAGCCGCCGAGGGTGGGGCCGAGGACGGAGGAGAGCCCGAGGACGGGGCCGAAGAGGCCGAACGCGGCCCCCATCTCCCTGGGCGGGAACATCGACTTGATCAGTCCGAGGCCCTGCGGGATGAGCAGCGCGGCGAACAGGCCCTGGAGGGTCCGGGCGGCGATCAGGGTGCCGGCGCCGGGTGCCGCCGCGCAGAGCACCGAGGCGAGGGTGAAGCCGGCCGCGCCGAGCGTGAAGAGGCGCCTGCGTCCGAAGAAGTCGCCGAGCCGGGCTCCGGTGATCAGCAGGACGGCGAAGGCGAGCGTGTAGGAGGCGGAGATCCACTGGATCTGGGCGTCGCTGCCGCCGAGGTCCTGGCGGACGGAGGGCGAGGCGACGCCGACGATCGTGGTGTCGAGGAGGTCCATCACCTCGGCGGCCAGGATGACGGCGAGACCGGCCCAGCGCAGCCGGTAGCCGGTCGGGGGGCTCTCGGCCACCGCCGTCGGCGAGGGGTCGGGAGGGGCGATCTGGTCGGTCATGGGGGGTGCTCTCCGGATTCCACGGGGCGAACGTCGTTCGTCGGGACGAACACTGTTTTTTTAAACGAACAGTGTTCTCCCATGGAACGGTGTTCGTGTCAAGTAATCTGGGAGCCGTCACCGACCACGAAGGAGCCCCCATGACCAGTGCCGCCCCGCGCTCCGGCTGGTCCGAGCACTGGCAGAAGGAGAAGGCTCCGCCCAGACGGCAGCCGCTGAGCCGGGAGCGGATCGTCGAGGCCGCGCTGAGGATCGTCGACGCCGAGGGCATGGACGCGCTCAGCATGCGCCGGGTCGGACAGGAGCTCGGCACGGGCGCCGCCAGCCTGTACGCCCACGTCGGCAGCAAGGAGGAGCTGGTCGAGCTCGTCCTCGACCTCGCCTACACCGAGATCGAGCTGGAGCGGCCCGACCCGGCCACGTGGCAGGAGCAGGTGAAGCGGCTGCTGCGCCGCTCCCGCCAGGTGCTGCTCTCGCACCGGGATCTGGCCAGGGCCGCCGTCGTCGCCAACGTCCCGGTGACCCCGCACGCGATGGACATCGCCGAGGCCATGCTCGGCATGCTGCGCGCAGGCGGCCTCGACGAGCAGACCGCCGCCTACGGGGTCGACCTGCTCGGGCTCTACACGACGGCGACCGCCTTCGAGGCGTCCACCCGCGGCGGCGGGAACAGCGAGGAGTTCACCGAGCGGATCCGGAACTACTTCGACACCGTCCCGACCGACCGCTACCCGATGATCACCTCCATGGCGGTCGCGCTCACCCGCGACGTCGGGGACGAGCGGTTCGAGTTCGGGTTGGACATCCTGGTCGCCGGCCTGGCCCGGCAGTCCGGCACGGCGGGCTGACCCCCCGGGGCCGCCGCCGGTCGGCCCCCGGCAGGCCAAGGCTCCGGCTCCGTTCCCGGCTCCGGAAACGACGGAACCCCCGCCCGAGGGCGGGGGTTCCGGAGCGGTGGGGCCGGGCTCAGCCGGCGTCGGCCGCCGGCGCGGGCCGCTGGTTGCGCTTGTCCAGCGACGCCAGGTACGCGTTGTACGCCGCCAGCTCGGCGTCGCCGCTGCGGTCCTCGGCGCGGTCCCGGCGGCGGGAGAGGCGCTCCTCGGAGCGCATCCACTGGTAGACCAGCGCGATCAGCACGATCGCCGTCGGGATCTCGCCGAACGCCCAGGTGATGCCGCCGGCCAGCTTCTGGTCGGCCAGCAGGTCCGTCCCGGGCGGCGCGCCCTCGGTGGTGAAGGTCTTCACCAGCGGCTGGCTCCCCATCATCACCGCCACGCCGAAGAAGGCGTGGAACGGCATGCCCATGAACAGCTCGATGATCCGCATCACGTGGCCCGACCGGTTCGGACCGGGGTCCACGCCCATGATCGGCCAGAAGAACGCCAGCCCGGTCGCCAGGAAGTGCACCATCATGAAGATGTGCCCGAGCCGGTACTCCATGAGGAAGTCGAACAGCGGGGTGAAGTAGACCCCGTACAGGCTCGCGATGAACAGCGGGATGGTGAACGCCGGGTGCGAGATCACCTTCACGTAGGTGCTGTGCAGCAGGGCCACCAGCAGCTCGCGCGGCCCCCGCGGATTGCCCTTGCCGGCCGGTCGCAGGGCGCGCAGCGCCAGCGTGATCGGCGCCCCGAGCAGCAGCAGGATCGGCGACAGCATGGAGAGCACCATGTGCTGCATCATGTGCGCGCTGAACAGCACCATGCCGTAGTCGTTCAACCCGGTGCAGGTGACCAGGATCACCGTCCCGGTGCCCGCCGCCCAGGCCGCCGTGCGCCCGACCGGCCAGCGGTCGCCGCGCCTGTGCAGCCGGACCACGCCGGTGAGGTACAGGGCCAGCGCCGCCAGGCTGCCGATCAGGAACACCCAGTCGGGGGACCAGGTCAGCACGTTGGAGAGCGAGAAGGGTCCGAGTTCGGTCATCCCGCCGTGGTGGTGCATTCCTGGCATTCCGTCACCCATCGGCGGGTCCTGCTTTCCATCCTCGCGGCCCCTGGGTGGGTCCGGTTCGCCCGTTTTGCTTCGTCGTACAGCCTAGGCGGGCCTTACTCCGGTGCCTCCGCCGCCCCCCGGTGCAGGGTTCCGCGCGAGCGGTTCGGCCGCGCGGGACGAGGACGTTCTCGCCGCGGCGCCCGGCGGCGTAGTCGTCCACGTTGCGGACGGTGGCGTCGATGATCTGGCCGACCGCGGTGCGGGTGAAGTGGGCGTGGTGCGAGGTGACCAGCACCTGGGGGAAGGTGACCAGGCGGGCGAGGGTGTCGTCGGCGATCCCCTGGATCGAGCGGTCGGTGAAGAAGACGCCGGTCTCCTCCTCGTAGACGTCCAGGCCGACGCCGGAGAGCCGGCCGGCCCGCAGCGTCTCGACCAGGGCCGCGCTGTCGACCAGGCCGCCGCGGCCGGAGTCGACCAGGATGGCGTCGTCCTTCATCCCGGCCGGCGCGGCGGCGTCGATCAGGTGGTGGGCGGCGGGCAGAGCCTTGCGTGGAACCGAGTCTCCGCAGGTCAGCCTATGTGTGCTGTGGATGCTCCGGAACGCCCTCCGCCGTCGTGGGAAACGCGGAGGACATCGGTGCAGGTCGTCGAGTGCCGGGCGAGAGTGGTGCGTTCTCGGTGTCGACGAGGCGTACGGCGGCGGCCAGGTGCGCGGGGGTGACGTCCTTGAGGAGGAAGCCGCTGGCTCCGGCGGTGAGGGCGGCGTAGACGTATTTGTCGAGGTCGAAGGTGGTCAGCATGATCACCCGGGCAGCCCGGCGAAGGCGATCTTGTCGATGAGCGGGGGCGGCCGGGAAACTCGACCCGGCCGTGCACGCTTCCGTACTGGACCCGGGCAACGCAGGTACTGCCACCGTCATCACCTTCTCCACCGTGTTCACCGCGCTGCTGGCCCTCGTCGCCTCGCTGGGCGTCTTCAACACCGTCCTCCTCAACACCCGCGAACGGCGCAGGGACCTGGGCATGCTCAAGTCCATCGGAATGACGCCCCGGCAGGTGATCCTGATGACGGTGACCTCGGTCGCCGGACTCGGCGCGATCGGCGCGGTGCTCGGCATCCCACTCGGAATCGTCGCCCATCGCCTCGTCGTGGACCACGTCGGCGTGATCGACTTCCCCGCGTACATGAAGGACGTCTGGCACGCACCGCAACGGGCGCGGACATCGGCAGGACCCGCTGCCACTACGTGGTGCTGGACTCCGAGGGCAGGAATGCGCCCGTGCGGCCTGTCGCGGCCGTCAGATGTCGGAGTAGCTGAAGTCCCCGACCGTCCAGCTGCTGATGTCCTCGATCGCGATGCGGTACATGCCGCCGGTGTGCGGCAGCGCGAAGTCGCCCTGCAGAATCCTCGCCCGGTGGAGATGAAGATGGGTGGGCCGTGCAGGCAGGCCGCCCGGGGGCGGGACGAAGAGGGCGGCGAACGGCTTCACGTGCTCCGAGGCCTGGAGGACCTCCGCCACCCGCTCCCACCAGAGGGTCACTGGCGCGAGCCGTCCGGTGATGACCGCGCCTGGGACCACCACGGTCAAGGACATCTGATTGCTGTGCTCGGATTCGACCATCGCGGCGATGTCGACGAGCAGCCCGTCAGGGTTCGACATGAATCCCAGGATAGGACACGGCCTCCGGCGCCCACGCGTCTGGGGCGGCGGCCATGGCGGTCACGGGCCCTGCGCCGGCTACTACGCGGCGGCGACCTGGCGCGCGGGTCGGCTGCGCCGCGGCGCGGGGCAGCCGGAAGCAGCCGTGGGGCCCTGGGCGGCGCCCGGATCGTCCGGTCCGGCGGTCACGATCAGGTCGGTTCCGAGGGCGGTGACGGTGAAGCCCGCTGCGTGGAGGATTTGCGCGTCCCCTCCTGAGCCGAGAACCGCGTGCGTCCCGGGTCAGAGTTTGAACATCGCGGCGTAGGGCTGGGTGATGCGCTCCCGTCGCGATCCGAAGTCGACGAGTACCGCGATGTCGCTGTTGCCTTCGACCCCGATGGCGCGGCCGAGGCCGTAGGTGTCGTGGGTGACGCGGTCGCCGACGGCGAAGTGCTTGCGCGGCGCCTCGATCCGGGCCTTGAAGGGGCTGGTGGGCAGGGCGCGGCGAACTGCTGCAGATTTCGACATTCCCCGCAGTATGCGCCGAAAATCGCGGGAGCGGGTCTTTCCGATGCCCCCTTGGGAGGGGGTCCCGCAGAACCGGGGGTGAAATGTCCGCCCGCGGTGCGACTGGGCCTGCTAGAGTCTCCTTAGTTGCAGTAGTGGTTCCCATGAACTTGGTGTGCGCCTGCTGATGTATCGCAGGCGCCTTTTTGTTTCCCGGCTCTTCCCCGGGTGGGTGCTCATCGCGGCGACTCGGATCCCGCGCTGTGCGGCTTCCGGACAGCCCCTTGAAGGAGATTTCTTTATGGCTAATGGCACTGTGAAGTGGTTCAACGCGGAAAAGGGCTTCGGCTTCATCGAGCAGGAGGGTGGCGGTCCTGACGTGTTCGCCCACTACTCGAACATCAACGCCAACGGCTTCCGTGAGCTGCTCGAGGGCCAGAAGGTCGAGTTCGACGTCACGCAGGGCCAGAAGGGCCCGCAGGCCGAGAACATTCGTCCGCTGTAGTTTCTGCCACGGCACCCGCCTGGTAGCGAGGGGCCCGCACCGCGTACATGATGCCCGGTGCGGGCCCCTCCGCATTGCGCCACGCGCATTCCCCGGCCCGTTCAGGCCCCCTGGCTCCGCCACCGGCGGCCGTCCCCACGCGAGACGCACAGCGCCGCGTCCGGATCGCCGCCCTGCCGTGACATCCCACGGTTCGAGGATCTTCGCTCCCGCACTGTCGGTGAGCGCCGACCGCAGGTGACGTGCCGCACGGTTTCACCGTCCACGCCCCGCTCTCCACATTTCGGTCCGTTCCCTTGCGGCCTCCTGCCGGCGCCCCGCGCTGCGGAGCCTCCTCGCGACGTGCCGACCCAGGAAGGTTTCGCATGAACCGCTCCAGTCGCTCCCCGTACCAGAACACCAACTCCCGCTCCTCGGCCTCCGCCCGTTCCGGCAGCTCCTACGGATCCCGCTCCGGCGGCGGCTCCTTCTACGGCGACCGGCCCGCCGGCGGCCGGAGCTCCCGTCAGGGCTCCTCTTCCCAGGGTGAGTTCGCGATGCCGGTCAGCACCACCCCGGCGCTGCCCGCCGTCGAAGCGTTCGACGAGCTGGACATGCCGAAGGCGCTGCTGTCGGTGCTGACCCGCCAGGGCGTCACCACGCCGTTCCCGATCCAGGCCGCCACGCTCCCGAACTCGCTCGCCGGCCGCGACGTCCTCGGACGAGGCCGCACCGGCTCCGGCAAGACCATCGCGTTCGGTCTGGCCGTGCTCGCCCGCACCGCCGGCCGGAAGGCCGAACCCCGCCGCCCGCTGGCCCTGGTACTGGTCCCCACCCGCGAACTCGCCCAGCAGGTCACCGACGCCCTCACCCCCTACGCCCACGCGGTGCGACTGCGCATGGCGACCGTGGTCGGCGGGATGTCGATCGGCCGCCAGGCCCACGCCCTGAACCACGGGGCCGAGGTCGTGGTCGCCACCCCCGGCCGGCTCAAGGACCTGATCCAGCGCGGCGACTGCCAGCTCGACGGGGTCGGCATCACGGTCCTCGACGAGGCCGATCAGATGGCCGACATGGGCTTCCTGCCGCAGGTCACCGAACTGCTCGACCAGGTCGCCGAGGGCTGCCAGACGATGCTGTTCTCCGCCACCCTGGACCGCAACGTCGACCGCCTGGTGCGCCGCTTCCTCAAGGACCCGGTCACCCACTCGGTGGACCCGTCCGCCGGGGCGGTCAGCACCATGGAGCACCACGTGCTGCACGTGCAGAACTTCGACAAGAACGCCACGATCGCCCACATCGCCTCCCGTGACGGCGGCGTGATCATGTTCACCGACACCAAGCACGGCGCGGACCGCCTGGTCGAGGACCTCCTCGCCAACGGCGTGAAGGCCGCCGCCCTGCACGGCGGCAAGTCCCAGCCCCAGCGCACCCGCACCCTGGAGCAGTTCCGCACCGGCCAGGTCACCGCGCTCATCGCGACCAACGTCGCCGCCCGCGGCATCCACGTCGACGGGCTCGACCTCGTCGTCAACCTGGACCCGCCGGCCGACCACAAGGACTACCTCCACCGGGGCGGACGCACCGCCCGGGCCGGCGAGTCCGGTACCGTCGTCACCCTCGTGCTGCCGAACCAGCGCCGCGAGATGGCCCGCATGATGAACACGGCCGCCATCACCCCCGTCACCACCCGTGTCAGCGCCGGCGACGAGGACCTCGCCCGCATCACCGGGGCCCGCACGCCCACCGGCATCCCCACCGTGATCGCCGCCCCCGTCGTCGAACGCCCCCGCCGCAGCGCGTCCACGAGCCGCAACCGCCGCAGCCGCCCCACCCGCGCCGGCAGCGACACCGCAGCTGCCACCACGAGCCGAGCCGGCCAGGGTTCCTCCGGCCGCCGCCGGGCACCCCGACGCGTCGCCCTCGCCGCTTAGCAGTAGACGTCGTGTGGGCCCGGACCGCCACCGAGGTCCGGGCCCGCCCCGGCGGACCCCGCCGGCCGTCCCACCGTCGTCAGTGCCACGACCACCGCCGGCCTCGGCGGAAGCGACCCCAAAGGAGTCCGCCCATGACCCTCACCCTCGACCGCCCCGCCGCCACCACGGTCCGCGACCTGATGACCCACCCCGAGCTCCAGATCAGCGACGACGTCATGCTCGACGTGGCGATCCACATCCTCCACGGCTCCGGCGCCGACCACCTCCTGGTCCGCGACGACGACGGCCGCTGCGCGGGCCTCCTGACCCGGCGGCACCTCGCCCCGTTCCAGGCCCACTCCCGGACCACCGCACGAACCCCGGTACGCGACATCGTCCTCGACCGGGCCCCGTTCGCCACCGCCGCCATGCCCGCGGCCACTGCGGCGGCCGCCATGCGCGCCCGGGGCCTGGCCGTGTGGCCGGTCGTCGACCACGACGGCCACGCCATCGGCCTGCTCAGTGTCTAGAACCGGCCTGTCGGCGCAGGAGGGCCGCGACCGGTGCGGTCGGGCTCAGCAAACGGAGTTCCGTGCCCGCTTCACGGGCCTTCTGGTAGGCCCGGATGAGGGCGTTGAGACCGCTGGAGTCGCAGAACGCGACCCGGGACGACTGACTGCCCGTTCGCGCGGCCTCGCGCAGCGACCGGTCCCGCAGGACCGGATCGGGCAGGGCGTCGACCCGTCCATGAGTCTCAGTTCGGCCGGCCTGCTGAGCGGCTGGGCGCGATCCAGAACGGCGAGGCGGTCACCGCAGCTGCCGACACCCATCGTCGGAGCTCGGTCGCGGCCGTTGTCAGAGGGCCGGTCCAGGCTCACAAGCCGAGACCGATAGGGGAGTGACGTGCTCGAAAGCCCGCTCGCCGCCGATGTCCCGCCCGGTGACTTCCTCGGCGCGACCATCACCGTGCACTCCGCCCGGAGCAAGAGCGCCAAGCTCCGCGCCGGCACGGATTGCCCCCAGTTCCGCGCCCGGGACACCACGACGGCGCAGGTCCCGCTGAACGCCTAGACGATCGGCAGGATGTGCTCGCGCTGCGCCCAGTGGGGCGAGTGGGCGCCGGCGGAAGACCAGGGTGACCCGCCGCCCGTTCGACGGAAAGGCTGTAACAGCCTTTCTCGCCCGGTAGACCAAGGCCGCGGTGCCGGCCGCCGAACCCCGCCTACGCTGCCGGCTGCTTCGTCTCTGGATGTCCAGTGAGGCGTGGTTGTCCTCGGCGGTGCCGGCGCTCTGCTGCGCGGAGGAGTGGTCGTCGTACGCTGAGCGCTCCTCGCGGGGTGTCCGGGAGGGGTGGGTACGGTGGCGAGGAGAGCGAACGTGGCGCAGGGACATGGCGGTCTGAGGGGTGCACGGATCGGGTCGGGCCCGATGGGTGAGTCCGAGCGTGGTGACCTGGCGCCCCGCGTTGCGGTGTCGTTCTGGTGCGGCAACGGCCACCACAGCCGGCCCCGCTTCGCGGTCGGGGTCGAGGCCCCGGAGCTGTGGGACTGCCGCCGGTGCGGCCTGCCCGCCGGCACCGACCCCGACAACACCCCGGAAGCGCCAGGCAGCACGCCTTTCAAGACCCACTTCGCCTACGTGCTCCAACGCCGCACCCGCGAAGACGGCGAAATACTCCTCAACGAGGCACTGGCCAAACTCCGCGGCACGTTCTAACCGCTGACCGCTGACCGCTGACCGCTGACCGCCGCACCAGCCAGTGAACAGCCACCACTATCCGGCCTCGCCGGCGGGCACAGCCTGACGGCGAGGCCCGAACGTGCTCGGGATGCGGCGACGCCGCTCCTTCCCTCCCCGGTCAGGGCGCGGCGCGGCTCTGGTGGCTCGGCAGTGTGTCGAACCGCGGTGTGGACGCTGCGGCGGGCGCGACAGCGATCCTGTCGGGGGCTGTGAGGGCGAGGATCTGCACAGGCTGGCATCGCTGGGTTCTGCTGTCGGCCCAACCGATCCGGCCCTCAATGGGACGGCTGCCCGGCCGGTGGGAGCGCGGGGCGTGGGCCGGCCGACGGCAAAAAGCCGGGGCCGGGCCCACACCGCGGGGCACGCGTCATGAACTCGGGCAGAACGGTAGCCGATGAACGGCCCCGAGTGAACTCAGGGGAGCGCCCAGGCCGCGCCGCCGGGCAGCCCCGAAGTGGTCCTCACGAAGGGTGTGCGTGGCGGTGAGGGCTTGGCGTTCACCGCTGACCGCTCCCCGCCGGCGGGCCGGGCGGGCTGGGGGTCAGGTGTCGGCGGCGGGAGGCTGCCCGGTCGGGCGGCCTCCGCGGAGCTGTTCGTTGATGCGCAGGGCTTCTTCGAGTTGGTCTTCGAGGATGATGATGCGGCAGGCGGCGTCGACGGCGGTGCCCTGGTCGACGAGGTCGCGGGCGCGCATCGCGATCCGCAGTTGGTAGCGGGAGAAGCGGCGGTGCCCCCCGTCGGAGCGTAGGGGGGTGATGAGGCCCTGCTCGCCGAGGGCGCGTAGGAAGCCGGCTGTGGTGCCGGTCATCTCGGCGGCGCGGCCCATGGTGTAGGCGGGGTAGTCGTCGTCATCGAACGAGCTGACGGCGTCGGGGGTGGTGGGTCGGTTGATGGTCGTGGTCACTGCACCTCTTCGAATCCGGTTCTGGGAACGCGTGGAGGGGCCCCGGCGCCATTGCGGCTCCGGGGCCCCGAAGGGGAACAGCACCATCTACCGGCCCTGGGCCGGTCCTTGTGTCCGCACTGCCTCATCGGATGGAGCGTGCGGGGATCGCGTATGCGTGACCGGAAACCACCATCTTTCATACCGTGGGGTCTGCGGTGTCCGCCCGGACGAGGACTGCTCATCTGACGGGCCGGGCGATCCTGATGGCGCTTGTGCCCTCCGTTTCATCCTCTGCATCACTGACAACTGCTGGTACTGCGTACTGCCACCTGCTGGCACTGCTGTGGTGTCCGTACCGGCCCACCTACGCCGGCAGCCAGCCCCGTCGCCGATCCTGCTCAACCTTCGTGGCTTGGAACCCCGCTGCCGGACAGCTCGGCACGCGCGCCCGCAGCACGG
Organism: Kitasatospora sp. NPDC058406; assembly: GCF_042722765.1. NCBI lineage: Bacteria > Bacillati > Actinomycetota > Actinomycetes > Kitasatosporales > Streptomycetaceae > Kitasatospora > Kitasatospora sp. NPDC058406. The sequence continues at coordinate 12,317 of NZ_JBHXKE010000146.1, read as the reverse complement.
CGCCTTTACCGAGATCCTGCGCACCTCAACCACCGGTGACTGCGATCCAACTTCACCTGCTGTACTGCGCCTACTTCGGTACTGCTCGGTGGTGGCCCCTGATCACTGCGGGCCACCCGGCCCGGCTACCAGTCCCGTCGCCGTACTGCGCCAACCCTGGCTTCGGAACTCCGCAACCGCACCGAGAGTTGCGAACTCTCTCCCGCCAGTTCGTGTCTGGCGGGCCTCGCTGACTGCTTGCTACGGGAGAAACACTAACCACACCCTGCGCCAATGTCTACTCCGGGCAGCATAGATTTTGCCGTGTTCGAAGCGCAGGTAGCCTTCCGGCTCACACGCAGGAGTGAACTCGACCCACCGCACCAGGGGCAACGCGCAGCCGGGTGAAGACGGGAACCGCCTGAGGCGACAGCAGTCCGCACACACGTCCCAGCTCCCTTGGGGGTGGGAGGTGGCGTTGCGGGGGCAGGCGGGGCTGCTCCTGGTCGGCTGCACGACGGTGGCCGGCGGCTTGTTCCGGGACCGTGGGGCGGGCGTTCGTGGCGGATGTTCAAAGGACGTGGTCGACGCCGACCACGTCCAGGCGGATCAGCAGAGCCTCGGAGGGGCGCGCCACTCTTTGCTCCGGTTGGTGCCGCTCCAGTCCGATACTCGGTCGGCGCAGCTGAGCGGGTCGCCGTGCCGCGCCGGTGGGGTCGGCGCCACCGCCTCTGCGGCGGCGCCGGTGCTGTTCAGGCGCTGCTGTGCTGCCTGCGGGAACGGTCGAGTTGTTCGCTGGTGCGCCGGGCCCTGTCGAGTTGGTCTTCGAGGATGATGATGCGGCAGGCGGCGTCGACGGCGGTGCCCTGGTCGACGAGGTCGCGGGCGCGCATCACGATCCGAAGTTGGCGGCGAGAGAAGCGGCGATGGCCGCCGCCGGAGCGTGCAGGGGTGATCAGGCCGTGCTCGCCGAGGGAGCGCAGGAAGCCCGCGGTGGTGCCGGTCATCTCGGCGGCGCAGCCCGTGGTGTAGGCGGGGTAGTCGTCATCGTCGAGGCGGCCGGCCGGATCGTGGGCTGCGGCTGCGGCTGCGGCTGCGGCTGCGGCTGCGGGGGTGAGGGGGTGGTGGATGGTTGTGGTCACTGCACCTCTTCATATGGGAGTCGGGTTCATATGGGTGGGCGGGGACGCGGGAGGGGCCCCGGTGCCGTATCGGCTCCGGGGCCCCGAAGGGGAACTTCACCATCTACCGGCCCTGAGCCGGTCCTTGTGTCCGCAACTCCTCGGGGGAGGAGGATCGCGGGGATCGCAAATGCGTGACCGGAAACCACCAACCTTCGTACCTTGAGGGGTCTGCGGTGTCCGCCCGGACAGCAACTGCTCAACTCCACGCCCGGGCGATCCTGATGGCGCTAGCGCCCTCCGTCTCTTCCTCTACAGCACTGCACATCCTGCGAACTGCTGGTACTGCACCTGCTGGTCCTACGTGATTCACACCTGTACTGCTTGGTGCTGCGAACTGCATTGGTACCGCTGTGGTGTCCCTGAAGGCCCACCACCTGTCCGGCAGCCAGCCCCGTCGCCTGCCCTGCTCAACCTGCTTGGCTTAGAACCCCACTGCCGGACCTCCCAGCACGCGCGCCCGCAGCCGGCGCCTTTGCTGAGACCTCGCACACCTCAACCACCGGTGGCTGCGACGCAACGTCAACTTCACCTACTCGTCATGCACTACTTCGTGTCCTGCGGTACCGGCTGGCGGTGGCCCCTGATCACTGCGGGCCACCCGGCCCGGCCGCCAGCCCTGCCGCCGTACTGCACCAACCCTGGCTTCAGGACTCCGCAACCGCACCGAGACTTGCGAACTTCCGTACTGCTCACGCCAGTTCGTGTCTGGCGGGCCCCGCTGACTGCTTGCTACGAGAGAAACACTAACCAGACCCTTCGCCAATGTCTACTCTGCCCGGCATAGATTTTTCGATGTTCGAAGGGGAGGTAGCCTGCGGCCCGCACATAGAAGCGAACCACGCCCCGGCCGACCAGGGGCAACGAGCAGGCGGGTGACCATGGAAGACGCACAGAATGTGGCGACGGCTCGCACACCCGTCCACACGCAAGCATCCCTACTGACCGCCCTGGCCGAGGCCGTCCACGACCGCGACGAACGTGCGCTGCGCAGGCTCCTGGCCCGCTTCGCCGAGCAGGCCACCCTCGCCGACCTCCCCGCCCTGCGCCGAGCCCTCCAGCCCCGCACCCGTGATGGCAAGCGATAGAACCCCACCCCACCCCGAGTCGGGGACCTCGGGAACGGAGACACGGGACTCGCCATCGGCCGGGGCCGCAAAGCAGGGAAGTCCTTGCCGCAGGTTGCCCACTCGGGCGAGGCGTGCGTCACGGCGCCGACCCCCGTCACTTGCCCACCAGGGCGGGGTGCCGCTTTGCGTCGCCTTCGTGAGGACCAGGCTGCGGCCAAGGCGGGGGGCTTCGAGTCGGCCGCCGCGAAGGCGTGCTCGGGCGGGCATCTATGTACGAACGTGAACCCGACTGGGTATCGATCGGGTTCGAGTCCGATCGACCCTGGATCTTCACGATGAGCGTCAACGTCCGATGTTTTTCGCGCAGTTGAGCAACGCCTGTCGGGTCATTTCTTCGGGACGAGGACGTTCTCGCCGCGGCGCCCGGCGGCGTAGTCGTCCACGTTGCGGACGGTGGCGTCGATGATCTGGCCGACCGCGGTGCGGGTGAAGTAGGCCTGGTGCGAGGTGACCAGCACCTGGGGGAAGGTGACCAGGCGGGCGAGGGTGTCGTCGGCGATCCCCTGGATCGAGCGGTCGGTGAAGAAGACGCCGGTCTCCTCCTCGTAGACGTCCAGGCCGACGCCGGAGAGCCGGCCGGCCCGCAGCGTCTCGACCAGGGCCGCGCTGTCGACCAGACCGCCGCGGCTGGAGTTGACCAGGATGGCGTCGTCCTTCATCCGGGCCAGCGCGGCGGCGTCGATCAGGTGGTGGGTGGCCGGCAGCAGCGGGACGTGCAGGCTGATGAGGTCGGCGCGGGAGAGGAGCTCGGGCAGTTCGGTGTAGGTCATGCCGAGATCCAGACAGGCCGGGTTGGGGGCGATGTCCCAGCCGAGCAGCTCGGTGCCGAAGCCGTGCGCGATCCGGGCGAAGCACTCGCCGATCTTGCCGGTGCCGATCACACCGACCGTCATGCCGTGCACGTCCCGGCCGAGCAGGCCGTCCAGCCGGAAGTCGAACTCGCGCGAGCGGCTCGCGGCGCGGGTGAGGCGGCGGTTGACGGCCAGGGCCAGCGTCCAGGCGTGCTCGGCGACCGCGTAGGGGCTGTAGAAGGAGACGCGGGCGACCGTAAGTCCCAGCTCGGCGGCGGCCTCCAGGTCGATGTTGTTGAAACCGGTGGAGCGCTGGGCGATCAGCTCGGTCCCGCCGGCGGCGAGCAGGGCGAGCGTCTCGGCGTCCAGCTCGGCGTTGACGCTGCTGCTCACCGCAGGGTGGCCGGCGGCCAGCGGGGCGGTGTCGCGGTTGAGGAAGAGGTCCAGGCAGCGCAGTTCGTGCCGGTCCGCGAACGCCTCCTCCAGGAGCGGCCGCTCGTCCGCCTGGACGCCGTACGCGAGGATCTTCATCGTTGTTTCCTTCCCGGGTGGCCTGCGCCGGCGGTGGTCCGGCGCATCGTCACGCTAGCCGGACGTGACGGGCGTCGCACCGTGCGGCCCGCCGGTGTCCGTCCGTTCCGGTTCGAGGTCCGTTCGGTCGCGACCGAAATTTGACTGGATTCGTACGCAACCATCCGCACCCCCGCCGAGTGGCTGTTCCCTAGGTCAAAAAGCCTTGCGAGCATCGAAACAGGGAGTGCGATCACGAAATCGCCTCTGATTAACGATTAAACAATCGTTCGTGAACGGTGCCCTAACAACAATGCAGGGCACCTGAGGGGGGTATCACCATGTCCGAAGAGACCCATGCGTCGGAGCTCACCCGTCGTCGGATGCTGCAGGGGGCCGCAGCCGCGCTGACGGTCGCCGCCGGCACCGTCGTGATCGGGGTGGCCGGCCCGGGCGGCGGGTCGGCCACGGCCGCCGACCCCGGCGCGTCCGACACCTTCGACGAGGTCTTCCAGGGGCGCCGCATCCAGGGCCGCCCCGTCACCGGGGGCGGTCACCAGCACGGGGGCACCGGCACCGGCTACGAGGTGCGGATCGACGGCGACGAGCTGCACATGATGCGCAACGCCGACGGCACCTGGATCAGCGTCGTCAACCACTACCAGACCTTCGTGACGCCGCGTTCGCTCGCCCGGGCCGCCGTCAGCGATCTTCAGGGCGCCACGCTCGTCCCGATCGTGACCGCCTGAGTCCGTCCGCCACCCGTACCGCACACCATCATCGAGGGGGGACTCATGGCAGTCCGAAAGAACCAGGCGACCCTGACGGCCCAGGAGAAGCGGGCCTTCGTCAACGCCGTGCTCGCACTCAAGGCGTCCGGCGGCTACGACCCGTTCGTCACCACCCACAACCAGTTCATCGTCAGCGACGTGGACAACGGCGAGCGGACGGGCCACCGCTCGCCGTCCTTCCTGCCGTGGCACCGCCAGTACCTGCTCCAGTTCGAGCGGGCGCTCCAGGCCATCGACCCGAGCGTGAACCTGCCGTACTGGGACTGGACGGCCGACCGCTCGACCACCTCGTCCCTCTGGGGCGCGGACTTCCTGGGCGGCAACGGGAGGAGCGGCGACAACCAGGTGACCACCGGCGCGTTCGCCTTCTCCGGGGGCAGCTGGCCGCTCAACGTCAACATCGACAGCCGGACCTACCTGCGGCGCCAGCTCGGCGCCGGGGTGGCCCAGCTGCCGACCAGGGCCGACGCCGAGTCGGTGCTCGCCATCACCACCTACGACGCCGCGCCGTGGAACAGCTCCTCGTCCGGCTTCCGCAACAACCTGGAGGGCTGGCGCGGCGTCAACCTGCACAACCGGGTGCACGTCTGGGTGGGCGGCCAGATGGCCACCGGGATGTCGCCCAACGACCCGGTGTTCTGGCTGCACCACTGCTTCGTCGACAAGCTCTGGTCGGAGTGGCAGAAGCGCCACCCCGGGGCGACCTACCTGCCGACGGCCGGCACGCCCGACGTGGTCGACCTGAACGAGACCATGAAGCCGTGGAACACCGTCACGCCGGCCGGACTGCTCGACCACAGCAGCCTGTACACGTACGACACCGGCTTCTGATCCGCTCCCGGTAGGGCGGCTGCCGGGAACGCGAAGGCCCCGGCCCCCGAGCATGCACTCGGGGGCCGGGGCACCGGTCCGCGGGCGGAGCGGCCGGACGGGCGGAGCGGTCAGATGACCGTCTCGGCCTCCAGGTAGCGGTCGGCCGGCACGGTCTTCAGCTCGGCGACCGCCTCGCCCAGCGGCACCAGGTTGATGCTGGTGCCCTGGAGGGCGGTGATGTGCCCGAACGCGCCCTTGTGCACGGCCTCGATCGCGTGCCAGCCGAAGCGGGTGGCGAGCACCCGGTCGTACGCGGTCGGGGTGCCGCCGCGCTGGGTGTGGCCGAGGATCACCGGGCGGGCCTCCTTGCCGAGCCGGTGCTCCAGCTCGCGGGAGAGCTGGGTGGCGATCCCGGTGAACCGCTCGTGGCCGTAGATGTCACGGCTGCCCTCCTCCCAGTGCATGGTGCCGGCCTCGGGCTTGGCGCCCTCGGCGCAGACCACGATGGCGAACTTCTTCTGCCGGTCGAAGCGCTCGCGGACGACCGCGGTCAGCTTGTCGATGTGGAACGGGCGCTCCGGGACGACGATCGCGTGCGCGCCGGCCGCCATGCCCGCATTGAGCGCGATCCAGCCGGTGTGCCGGCCCATGACCTCGACCACCATGACGCGCTGGTGCGACTCGGCGGTGGTCTTCAGCCGGTCCAGCGCCTCGGTGGCGACCGAGACGGCGGTGTCGAAACCGAAGGTGACGTCGGTGCAGGCGATGTCGTTGTCGATGGTCTTCGGCACGCCCACGATCGGCAGGCCCGCGTCGCTCATCAGCTTGGCGGCCTTCAGGGTGCCCTCGCCGCCGATGGGGATCACCGCGTCCAGGCCGAGGTCCGCGCAGTACTGCTTGGCGCGCTCGACGCCGTCGCGCAGGTGGCTCGGCTGCACCCGGGAGGAACCGAGGATCGTGCCGCCCTGGGCGAGGATGCCGCTCACCGAGTCGAGGGTCAGGGGACGGTGGTGGCCCTCAAGGAAACCGCGCCAGCCGTCCTCGAACCCGATGATCTCGTCGCCGTGGTCGACCACCCCCCGGTGGACCACGGATCGGATCACCGCGTTCAGGCCGGGGCAGTCACCGCCGCTGGTCAGCACTCCAATACGCATTGCTTTGCAACTCCCGAGCAGAACCGAGGAACGGCCGGACTACAGGCTGGTACGACGAACCGCCACCGTAACCGCCGCCTCCCACGCCGGATCGACGGGGAGATGGCCGTGGGGTGAAGGACCGGCCGATCCGGACAGAACATCCGAAACCGGCCGTGCAGTCGAGCATACGACCCCTGCGTCCGGCCGGGCAGGAGCCGACGCGGGAGCGGCGCCGTCGGCGCCCCCGCGCGGAAGTGCAGCCTGCTGCCGAGGAGGGTGTGCAGCCGGCAGCCCCATTGTCGTACGTTCGGGCCCGCCTGTGGACCGGGTGCCCGCATGGCGGGCACCCGGTCCGTCGCGAACGGACCGTGGACGTACTACGCGGGGCGCGAAGTGGCCGCGATGCGCTCGGTGCGCAGCGCGTCGTACCAGGTGGTGTCGGCCGGCGGCAGGGCGTTGACGTCCAGTGCCAGCTTGATCAGCATGTCCGCGACGGCGGGGTTCCGCGCCATCACGGGGCCGTGCAGGTAGGTGCCGAAGACGGTGTCCCGCCAGGCGCCCTCGGTGCCGTCACCGGTGCCGTTGCCCCGGCCCGCGGTGACCCGGGCCAGCGGCTGGACGCCCTGGCCGAGGTGGGTGACGCCCTGGTGGTTCTCGAACCCGGTCAGCTGCGGCAGTCCGAGCCGCGGGTCCACGTCGGCGAGCACGTCGCCGACGCACCGGGCGCCCTCGCCGCGGGCGGTCCAGACGTCGAGCAGGCCGAGGCCCGGCTCGCGCTGTCCCAGGTCGTTGACGAACTCGTGGCCGAGGATCTGGTAGCCGGCGCAGACGGCGAAGATGATCGCGCCGTTCTCCGAGGCCCGGACCAGGCCGCTGTCGTTGCGCAGCCGCTCGGCGGCCAGTCGCTGCGGTCGGTCCTCGCCGCCGCCGATCAGGTAGATGTCCCCGCTGGTGGGGACCGCCTGGTCGGAGCGGACGTCGATCCGGGTCACGTTGAGGTGGCGCTGGCGGGCCCGGCGCTCCACGACCAGGGCGTTGCCCCGGTCGCCGTACGTGCTGAGCAGGTCCGGGTAGACCCAGACCACGCGCAGGCTGCTCTCACTCATCCTCGAAGGCCTTCCGTGCGTGACGTGCGTGCTGTGGGCTGCTGGACCGGCATCAGCCGGCCACGACCTTCCGCAGCTGCTGGAAGGCGGTGTAGTTGGCGATCGCCTCGATCCGGCCGGGCGGGGCCATCCGGACGGCCTGCTCCAGCGAGTCCACCACGTGGAACTGCAGCCCGGCGACCTCCAGGCGGACGGCCAGGTCCAGCTTGCGCTGGCCCATCACGAACACCGGGTGCCCCGCGAGGCGCTCGTAGTCGACGTCCCAGAGCCAGGAGGTGTCGGTGCCGTCCGCGTCGAGCGCGTTGACGGAGAGGATGACCGGCGCGGGCGGGCCGTCGATCAGCGAGAACGTCTCCAGCCAGCCGGCCGGGTTCTTGGCCAGCAGGAGCCTGATGTCGCGGCCCTGGTACTGGACGACGTCGTAGCGGCCGGCCACCGCGGTGACGGACTGCATCCGCTCCAGCGCGACCTGCGGGGAGACGCCGAAGACGGCGGCGACGGCGGCCGAGCTGGTGGCGTTGGCGAGGTTCGCCCGGCCGGGCAGCTGGAGCCGGATCGGCCAGGCGCCGCGCTGCGGGTCGATGACGTGGGTGCCCTGGAGCGCCCAGTGCGGGTTGGGGCGCCGGAAGCCGCACTCCTGGCAGAACCAGTCGTCGCCGGGGCGCTGCATCACGCCGCCGCAGGCGGGGCAGGACCAGGCGTCCTCCTTCCACGCCTGTCCGGCGGCCACCCAGACCACCTTCTTGCAGGAGGACGCGGCCCAGGTCACCAGCGGGTCGTCCGCGTTGGCGATCACCACGGCCTCGGTGTCCTGCAGCCCCTCGCGCCACTTCTCGGCCATCATCCGCGTCTCGGCGGCACGGTCGAGCTGGTCGCGGGAGAGGTTGAGCAGGGCGATGGCCTTGGGACGGGTGTCCCGGGCGACACCGGCCAGGTACTTCTCGTCGACCTCGATGACGCCGAAGCGGGCCTCCGAGCCGCCGGCCAGGGCGGAGGTGATGCCGGCCGGCATGTTGGCGCCCAGAGCGTTGGAGACCACCGGGCCGGCGGCGCGCAGCGCCTCGGCGATCAGCCGGGTGGTGGTGGTCTTGCCGTTGGTGGCGCTGACCAGGACCACGTCCAGGTGGTCGGCGAGGGTGGCGAGCAGATCGGGGTCGAGCCTCAGCGCGATCTTGCCGCCGATCACCGAGCCGCTGCCTCGGCCCGCCTTCTGGGAGAGGGCGGCGGCCACCTTGCCGGCCGTGACCGCGATCTTGGCGCGGGCGGGCAGCGAGGCGTCGCGTGCGCCTGTGGGCTCCGATTCGGTGCCTGCCATGCTCAGTGGTTCCTCCTTGCTGCGGCACCGCCCGGGACCGGACAACGGGTCGTCGGGCGGCGGGGACGGGATCAGCCTACCGACTCCGCCACCCGGGTCGGTGCTCCGGACCCCGCGCCGCCTGCTGCGACGCCCCCGGAGGACCCGGTCGGGACGTCCTGACGCGACGTCAGGGTCGACGGTGTACGGAGGGGCCTTTCGCCGTCGGGGACGCGGTTCCCGGGCCCGGCGGTTCCCGGGCGTCCGGTGGCCGGGCACGACCGCCCCGGGCCGGACGGCGGGGGTGCCGTCCGGCCCGGGGCGGGTGTGGTCCTTGGTGAGGATGTGGTGAAAAAATGACCTTCCGATGACCGCTTGGGCGCCGGATCCGCGCACCGGGACCGGCGCTCCGGCCCGTCCGGGCGCGGGTCCGGCGGAACGGGCGGCCCCGTCCCACCGCCCCGTCCTACCGTCCAACCCTCCTGTCCAGCCCTACCGTCCCGGCCTGGTCTGCCAGGGCACCGGAAGCTCCTCGGCGGCCTCCGCCAGGTGCGCGGTGATCACCAGGGTGCCCTCGTCGACCTGGTAGTCCAGCGGCGCCGCCAGCTTGCGCATGGTGGCGATCAGCCCGGTGTTGGAGGAGTGCGTGACGGCGTACACCGTCTCCACCCCGGCCTCCAGCGCCAGCGCCGACATCCGCCGCATCAGGTCCAGGCCCAGCCCGCGCCGCTGCCAGGCGTCCTCGACCAGCACGGCCACCTCGGCGCTGTCGTCGTCCCACATCAGGTGCCCTAGGGCGACGATCCGCCCGTCCGCCGACTCCACCGCCAGCGTCTGGCCGTGCCGGGGGTCCAGCAGGTGGTCCAGGTAGCGGTCGGCGTCCCGGACCGGTCCGTGGTACCGCTTGCGCAGGGTGTCGGGGGAGCAGCGGTGGTGCATCGCCAGCGCCGCCGCCTTGTCGTCGGCGTCCGCGCGCCGCACGGTCACGTCGGCTCCGGTCGGCACGGTGAGCCGGGCCCGGACGTCCGGCACCCGGGGGCCGAGCAGGGTGTCCAGCTCGACCAGGGCCTGGGCCCGGGCGAACTCGGTCGGGGTGAACGGCAGGTGCGGGCGGGTGAGCTCGATCAGGTCCCCGGACGGCACCGGCAGGCGCATCACGTGCCCGTCCACCCCGGCGGGTGACCGTTCGGCCGCCCGCGGGTACTGCCGGATGCTGCACTGTCCGAACAGCTGCCGCAGCGCGATCGGCAGCTCGGCCGCGTCGAGCGCGGTCCGGGTGGCCAGCGCCAGCACGTGGGTGGGGACGTCCACCAGGTCGTGCGCGTCCGCCGGGCCCGTCCAGATGTCGTGCCCGCCGGCCGCCGCGACGAGGGCGACCAGCTCGGTGCGGCCCAGTGAGCGCGGCGCGCGGACGAAGAACTCGTCGACGGCCCCGGTCGGCAGGGGGTGGGACTGCATCGAGACGATGTTCACCTGCCGCCCGGCGAAGGCCGTGCACACCCGCGCCAGGCTGCCGGGGGAGTCCTGCACCGTGGTGCGGACCCGCCAGAGCGCCGTCTCCTCGAAGTCGTGCAGCGGGCCCCGCAGGGTGTCTCCCGCCGGTCCCGCCGGGGATCCCGTCGCCTGCCCGGCCGTGGCCCGCGGAGGCGCGGGCGCGTCCGGCGCCGGTGGGCCGTGCAGGTGGTGACGGTGTGACCACCAGGTGTGGAACAGCGCCGTGGCGAGCAGGACGACCGCCGAGGCGGCGAGCATCACCGGGCCGTCCGGGCCGTGCAGCACGAACTTGGCGACCAGGTCGGCGGCGGTCACCGAGAGGAAGACGGCGGCGAGTTCCACCGTGTCGCGGCGCCAGCGGTGCGTGCGGGCGCCGCGCCGTTGGGCACGGGAGGGGGTCGGGTTCCGGTCCTGGGCGGTTTCGGTCGTCAGGTGCTCCGTGTGCTCCATGCCATCAATCTGCCGCCTGGGTGTTTCACGGTCACGAATCCCCCGTGACCTGACGGTTAATGGTGCCGACCGACCGTCTCACGGGCGGCGGCCCGGACCTCGTCGAGGAGCAGGAGCAGGTCCTCCTCCGTGGTGCCCGCGTTGAGGAGGCAGGCGCGGAGCATCTCGCGCTCGCCGAGGCGCGCGCCGGTGACGAAGACCCGGCCGCGCCGCTGGACGGCGGCCGGCAACCGGTGGTTGAGCTCGTCGAGCGCGGCCTCGTCCAGCCCCGGGGGGCGGAGGCGGAACGCCACGATCGACGTCTGCACCTCGGCCAGTAGCTCGAACTCCTCGTCCGCCGCGACCAGTTCGCCGAGCCGCCGGGCCAGGGCGGTGCACCGGGCGATGTCCGCGGCCACGCCGTCGCGGCCCCGGTGGGCGATGGTCGCCCACACCTTGAGCGCGCGGAACGGGCGGGTCTGCTCGGTGCCGTACTCGGAGAACCAGCCGAGCTCGCCGGCCGCCTCGTCCCGCAGGTAGGAGGGGACGAGGCTGAAGGCGGCGCGGAGCTCGTCGGTGTCGCGGACCAGCGCGCAGCCGCAGTCGACCGGGACGCCGAGCCACTTGTGCGGGTCGAGGGCGAGCGAGTCGGCCCGCTCCAACCCCGCGTAGCGGTGCGCGATCGCCGGGTCGAGCACGCCGAACGCGCCGTACGCGCCGTCCACGTGCAGCCAGAGGCGCTCCTCGGCACAGAGGTCGGCGATCGGCTCGAAGGCGTCCACCGCGCCGGTGCCGACCGTCCCGGCGGAGGCCACCACCAGGAACGGCAGCAGCCCGGCGGCCCGGTCGCGGGCGACGGCGGCCCGCAGGTCGGCGATGTCCAGCAGGCCGTCCGGGCCGGTGGCCACGGTCCGCAGGTGCCGGCTGCCGAGGCCGAGCAGTTCGGCGGCCTTGCGGACGCACGAGTGGGTCTCGCCGGTGACGTAGCCGACCAGCGGGGGCATCCCGGCCAGTCCGTCCGCGCGGACGTCCCGGCCCGCCTCGCGGGCGGCCCGGTTGCGGGCCGCGGCCAGGCAGACGATGGTCGCCATCGAGGTGCCGGAGGTGAGCAGCCCGCCGCCGGCCGGGTGCGGGAACCCGACCAGCTCGGCTATCCAGCGCACCACGGCCCGCTCCAGGTGGACGTCGGCGTGGTCGCCGCCGGCGGAGCTGGGGTTCATCGCGGCGGCGGCGAAGGTGGCGAGCACGCCGGCCGGGGCCGGGGCCGAGTTGACCCAGCCGAAGAACCGCGGGTTCCCGTTGCCCATCGGGTACGGCAGCACGTCCCGGCCGACGTCCGCCAGCAGCTCGGCCAGCGGACGCCCGTCCCGCGGCAGCGGGGCGTCCAGCAGGGTGCGGCGGGCGTCGTCGTCCATCGGCTGCCAGACCGGGCGGCCGGGCAGTTCGGCGAGGTGGTCGGCGACGAGGTCGGCGGCGGCGTGGGCGGCGGCGCGGAAGTCCTCGGGGGTCACGGCGGTGCTCCAGCGGGTGGGGGAGGAGGCCTGGTGGCGCGGCGTCCTCGGCGCACCTGGGATCAACGGGCCGATCGTACGAGAAAGGCCCGCGCCGTGCGGCGCGGGCCCACCACCTGGGACGGAACGGTTCCGGCGGGCCGGCGGGGCAC
>NZ_JBHXKE010000145.1:0-23444 GCF_042722765.1 Kitasatospora sp. NPDC058406 | reverse complement strand
GTCGAGGGCGACGACGCGGGTCTCGCCCTCCCCGTAGACCTTGTTGAGGCCGGTGGCGCGGGCGGCCGCCCGGCCGGTGCGGACGGCGGTTGCGGACATCGTCACGGGGGACTCCTGAGGGCTGTGGACGAAGCGGACGATTGCGTTCCGTTCGATTCTCGCAACCCGTCCGCGTCCGGAATGTCGGCCCCGGGTACGGAGGCCCCCCGCCGTCCCGGCGTCCCGGCGGGGGGCTCTCTCGTCCTCAGGTATGACCTCGACCCCGAGGGGGACGGCGGCCCTACTCGATCGCGACGCCCCAGCGCACCGCGAGTCCGGCCAGGCCGTCCGGCACCGCCGTCCCGCTCGGCGTGAACCGCCAGACACCGCCCCGGCGTTGGAAGGAGCCGATCACCAGCGCGGTCTCCGGCACCCCGCCGGTGTCGGCCGTCCAGGCCGCCGGCCCGGTGGTGTCCGGACCGAACGAGACGGCCGCGGACAGCTCGTGCACGTAGCCGAGCGGCAGCGCCGGCTGGTCGTCCTCCTCGGTCGAGACCGCGACCACCACCTCGTCCACGCCCGGCGCCAGCCGCCCCGGCTCCAGGGTCAGTTCGGCCCGGCGCACCGGCTCCCCGGACACCGAGCGGGTGGGATGCACCCGGACGGCGCCGTCGGGGTCCTGCGGGTTGTTGAAGAAGACGAAGTGCTCGTCGCTCAGCACCTTGCCGCCCGCGCAGAGGAAGGCCGAGATGTCCAGCTCGACCGCGTCGCCGCCGGCCGTCCGGCTCCGCCAGGAGAGTGCCACGGTGGTGGCGTGGTCCTCCGCCGAGGGCTCGTCGCCCGGCCGCCGGCCGTTCGCCGGCCCGCTCCCCGAGGCGGCGTCCGCCGACGGGCCGCCCGCCGGACCGCTGCCGGAGGGAGCGCGACCCGCCGTACCGCCCCCGGCCCGGCCGCCGCCGGACGGTCCGCTCCCGTCGCCCAGCCGGCCGCGCAGCCCCTGTTCGGCCAGCAGCTCCACCAGCTCAGGCCCGCTCACCAGCGTCAGCGGCTTGTTGCGGATGTACTCGTACGAGCCCGGTCCGAAGCCGGCCGTGGTCACCAGGATGCCCTTGATCGCGCCGTGGTGGCGGACCGTCGAGTCCAGGTCGCGCACGGCGGTGGGGGAGACCGTCGAGCGGTAGCGCTTCGCCTGGATGACGATCCGTCCACCGGTCACCGGGTCGAGGTCCTCGGCGACCACGTCCACCCCGGCGTCGCCGCTGCGGGCCGTGGTCATCACCCGGAACCCGCGCAGCCGGAAGAGCTCGGCGATCAGCTCCTCGAACTCGATCGGGTCCATCGCGAAGAGGTCCGGCTCGTCCTCGCCGCCCTGCCCCGCCACGCTGCCGCCGACCGTCTCCGGCAGCCGGTCCGGTCGCACCTCGTCCAGCCGCTCCGGACGGGCCGACAGCACACCGCCCAGGCCCTGGAAGCACTCCACCGCCGCCACCCGGTCCAGCGCCAGCCCGGCGAACTCGGCCCGGTCCACGGTCACCGTGGTCAGGAACCGCTCGGCCTCCCGGCCGGTCGCGGGGTCGATCCCCTGGACGAACCCGTTGAGCACCACCGAGGCCAGCAGCCCGTCCCCGTCCGCCCGGTAGAGCTCGGTCACCACCCGCAGCGCGCTCTGCGCCAGCACCTCCCGGTACAGCGCCTTGCGCTCGGTCGCCGGGCGGGCCACCTCCGCCTCCCGGTCGTCGGTCCGCACGTACCGCACCCGGCCCGCCGCCGGCACCACCTCCGGGCCCGGCAGCTCCCAGTTCACCACCAGCTGGCGGCTGGACGCCTCCCAGGCCGCCACCAGCCGGTGCGGGAACCCCTCCGGCCAGGCGGCCGAGGCGTACAGCACGGCGGTGAAGTACTCCTGCACCGCCTCGGCCTGGCCGGAGCGCAGCCGGCGCAGCAACTCCTGCGTCCCGGCCGCCCGTTCCTCGTCCTCCCGGCGGAACCGGGCCACCCACTCCAGGTACTGCCCGTGGTACTCGGCGAGGCGCCGCTGCCGGTCCGCCTCGGCCGCCTGCGCCGCGTACCAGTCCTGCTCGAAACGGGCGCGGGCCTGCGCCGCGTACTGCTCGTACTGCTGCCAGACGCCCGGGTTGCGGGCCTGCACCGGATCCGGCGGCGGTACCCGGTACCGGGTCTGGTCCGGCATCGGCACCGGCTCGCCGAGCCGGCCCGGTTCGAACGCCGGCACCGGGCGCGCCGCCAGCAGGGCCTGCGGCCGGAACGCCGGCCGCCCGAGGCCGGCCGTCAGCAGACCGCTCAACTCGGCGACCCGGGCGTCCAGTTCGGCCGTCCGCCGGGCGGCCTCCGCCTCCCGCCCCTGCTGGTACGCGCGCTGCGCCTCCCGCTCGCCGCGGGCGGCGGCCTTCTGCGCCTCCCGCTCCTCCCGCTCACGTCGGCGCTGCTCGGTGGCCTGGGCGCGCCACCGGGCCTCCTCCCGGCGCTGCTCCTGTCGCTGCGCCTCCGCCCAGACCGCCAGCACCCCGTTGTTCCGCCGCCCCGCCACGTCCACCCCTTCGTTCCACGCCCGTCCGGCGCCGCTTCCGTCTCCCGGCCGCGCCGCCGCCGCGCCGCCACAATAGAACGTGGACGGGGGGACCGCGCAAAGCGCCCGCGACCTGCGGTCCTGCGGGGCGGTGAGGCGGTGTCACCCGGTGCCCCCGCCCCCGCCGTCGGGCCGCTCCCGCCCCCGCCGCAGGGCCGCCGGTGGTGCGCCGGCTCAGACCGGCGGTGCGTCCGCCCGTACCTCCGCGTACCAGCGCCACTCCGTGCGCCGCGGCCGGCCCGGCAGCTCGGTGCGGCCGGTGGCCCAGAGCAGGGTGGGCCAGGCACCGGCGGCGTCGTCGAGCGGGACGTCCGGGAAGACCCGGGCCAGGACGCGGTGGCAGACGTCCGACGGCGGTTGCCAGGGCAGTCCGAGCCCCTCGGCGACGTCGTGCAGGTGGACCAGCGTCTCCACCAGGCTCATCGCGGCGAATCCGGCCGGGTCGGCCAGACCCCAGGGATGGTAGGCCCGTACCCCGGGCGCGGCGGTGCGGGCGATCGCGACCATCAGGGCGCCGCTCGCCTCAAGGACCTGGATCAGCGCGGCCGGGCCGCCGGCACGGTCGACGAAGACGAAGCTGTTCGGCCCGCCGGGGAAGCGCCGCACCGAGAGGAACGGCACGTAGCGGTCCTGCGGCGGCTCGGCCGGGCCGAGTTGGGCGGCGTACGCGAGCAGGTCGTCCGCGAGGTGTTCGACGGTGCTCCAGCAGTCCCAGCTGACCGCACCGGCCGGGCGCGACCAGTCGGCGTCGGCGGGCGCGGCCCGCAGGGTGGACACGGCGAGCCGGAGTACGGCGGCGAGGTCGTCGGGGGTCACGGGCCCGGGCCGGGCGGATTCGGTGATCATGTCCCTGACGGTAGCCGGTCGGCGGCAGCCCGAGGCAGCCCAAGGCAGCCCAAGGCAGCCCAAGGCAGTCCCGGGCGGGCCCCGACAGCCTGGCGCGCCTCGGTGGCCCCGGCGCCGCCGGACCACCCGTGGTGTCCCGGTGTCGGACCCGCCGGGTAGCCTCGATGGCTCGGACGGGAGAGGTGAACGTGGCAGAACGACAGGCGGGCCCGGCGACCGGCTGGGTCTCCACCGGCCTGCACTGGCGGGACGGCCGACCGGTGCTGAGCGCCGTCCACGGCCGCCGGGTGCACGAGCGCGAGGCGTCGCCCGGGACCGAGGTCGGCTGGCTGCTGGGCGGACCGCGCCGCTGCACCGGGGCCTGGCTGGTGGGCCAGGACGAGTGCACACCGTGCCCGCACCACGCCGAGATCGCCCCGGACGGCGGGGCCGTGCAGTGCGCGCCCTGCCAGAGCGTCGACCGGGGGCTGGCGCTGGCCCGGGACCAGATCCTCGACGACGGCCGCACCTACCGGCTGTACCTCGCCTGGTTCGGCGAGGGTTTGCTGAAGGTGGGCCTGACCGCCGAGCAGCGCGGCACCAGCCGCCTGCTCGAACAGGGCGCGCTGGCCTGGACCTTCGCCGCCCGGGGTGCGCTCCCCGCCGTGCGCCGGGCGGAACTCACGGTCGCCGCTTCGGGGTTGGCCCGCGAGCGGTTCAACAGCCGGGTCAAGCTGGACCACTGGTGGGAGCACGGCGACCTCGCGCACCGCCGCACGCTGCTCACCGAGGCCCGCTCCCGGGCCCACGGACTGCTCGACGGGCACGGACTGGAACTCCTGGCCGGCCACCCGGTCACCGACCACGTCGAGGTCTTCGGCCTGACCGGCGGCGCTCCGGCCGCCTACCGGCAGATCGACGCGCTCGCGCCCGGAGCGGTGGTCGCCGGGCGGCTGCGCCCGGCGATCGGGCGCCACCTGCTGCTCGACCAGTCCGACGGCACCGAACCGCTGCTCCTCGACACCCGCCGCCTCACCGGCTGGACGCTCTCCCCGGCGCCGGGCCGACCGCCCTCCGGGCTGTCCCTGCGTCCGCGGGTCCGCCCGGAGGCGCCGGACACCCAGGAGGCGCTGTTCTAGGCCCTCCCGCGGGCGGTGCGGTGACGCCGCTGTCGCCGAGGCGGCGCGGTGAGGGCCGCGCCCCTCATTGTGGTTGCAAATAAAAACCGGCAAGTCTAGGCTCGGCCCTGCCCGGTTTCACATTGCTACCACTGTGCTCCGAGAGGCCCGCCATGATCGCCGCCCACGAGACCTTCGCCGGCACCTTCCCGTACCGTCCGCGTTTCAGCGGTGCCCCCGGCTTCCGGATGCACTACGTCGACGAGGGCGCCGGTCCGGTCGTCCTCTGCCTGCACGGCGAACCCACCTGGGGCTACCTCTTCCGGGACCTCGTCCGCCGCCTCGCGCCCACCCACCGGGTCGTCGTCCCCGACCACATGGGTTTCGGCAGGAGCGAGACCCCCGCGGACCGCACGTACTGGCTGCAGGACCACATCGACAATGCCGAGGCACTCGTCCTCGACCTCGGCCTGAGCGGGATCACCCTGGTGATGCACGACTTCGGCGGGCCGGTCGGCATGGGCCTGGCCGCCCGCCGGCCCGACCTGGTCGCACGGGTCGTCAGCGTCAACGGCCCCACCCCGTTCGGCCAGCCCGACCTCGCCGAGGTGCTGGCCGCCAACGCCGCCGACTCCCCGTGGTTCCGCTGGATCGCCCGGGCCCACGCCGACGGCACCCTCGACGCCGTCCTCGGCGACCTCGGCCGCGACGTCCTCGGCACCCTGCGCCTCAACGGCTTCGAGAACCCCGCCCTGATCACCGACACCTGGCTCCGCGCGTACGGCGCACCGTTCCCGACCCCGGGGCAGAGCCTCGGCGCGATCGGCTGGGCGAAGGGCTTCGCGACCGGCGCGCACCGGTTCGAGGAGCCGTCGGACGAGGCCCGCGCGGCGCTGGCCGCCGTTCCCGCGCTGGCCGTCTGGGGCGCCGCGGACCGGACGCTGAACGCCCGGCACTTCCTCCCGCTGTTCCGTGCGGCCTTCCCGGAGGGCCGGGTCGTCGAGCTGCCCGGGGTCGGCCACTACAGCCCGGAGGACGCTCCGGAGGAGGTCGCCGACCTGCTCGGGCGCTTCCTGGCCGAGACGGACCCGACCGTCCCGGCTCCGCAGGGGGCCTGAACGCAACGGCCCCCGAGCCGCCGGAGAGGTTCTAGGCGAGCTTGCCGCGCACCCCGCCGGGTCCGGAACGGGCCCGCCGGGAGAGCGGGGGCCGCGACGGCCGGACGTCCGGCCGTCCGCCGGTCGACTCCTCCGGTGCGGCGCCGGTGCGCGTGGCCCGGGCGGCCGCCAGCGCGATCCGGGCGAGCAGCGGGTCCTCCCGGACCCCGGCCTCCCGCTTCACCGCCTGGCACCGTGCGCACCAGAGCGGCGACGCGGGCCCGTCCGGGTAGGCCATCCCCTCGGGCGGCAGGTAGTGGCTGCCGCACTCGACGCATTCGAAGACCAGCCTCATCCGACGATCACCGTCCCGGAACCGTGGCACCGACCGCATGGCGACCAGAAGGTGTGGATCCTCGGCACCATGCTCCCTTCCTCATCGAGCTCGACCGTGGCCTCGGTCTTCTCGGTCCCTCCGGACCCGCCGCACCCGGAGCAGGACTGAACCTCGGGCATATGCGTTCCTCCTCGGCGCGGGCACCACGGTAGCGCGAATCACGGTGGCCCAGCACCGATCCTGACGAACCGTCGCGGAAGCGGGGCGCGCACGACCGGTTCGCGCGCCCCCGGGGGAGCTCAGCGGGCGACCGTCCGGAAGCCGCAGTTGCCGCTGGTCGACTCCGGGGTGTTCCCGGTGCGGGCGGCCACCCGGTAGCGGTTGCAGTAGGAGTCGTGGCACAGGTACGAGCCGCCGCGCAGCACCCGGCGCCCGGTGCCGTCCGGGCAGTGCTCCGGTCCGCGCGGGTCGAGGCGCGGTGAGCGCGCGTACCAGCCGGGGTCGAAGCGGTCGGCGCACCACTCCCAGACGTTCCCGGCCACGTCGGACAGGCCGAAGCCGTTGGGCGGGTAGGTGCCGACCGGCGCGGTCGCGTACCAGCCGTCCTCGCCGGTGGGCAGGTCGGGGAACCGGCCCTGCCAGATCCGGCAGCGGTGCTCGCCGTCCGGGCGCAGCTCGTCGCCCCACGGGTAGCGGCGGCCGGCCAGCGGCCCGCGGGCGGCGTACTCCCACTCGGCCTCGGTGGGCAGCCGGCGGCCGGCCCAGTGGCAGTAGGCGAGCGCGTCACGGTGGCTGACGTGCACCACGGGGTGGTCGAGCTGGTCGGCGGCGTCCCCGAGCGGCCCGTGGGGGTGGCGCCAGTCGGCGCCGCGGACCTCCAGCCACCAGGGCGCGGCGGGGGAACGGCCGAGCAGGTCGGCGGGTTCGGCGAGCGCGAACAGGTGGAAGACGGCGGAGGAACCGGCCCGCTCGGCGTCGGTGCGGTAGCCGGTGGCCTCGACGAAGGCCGCGAACCGGGCGGTGGTGACGGGCTCGGTGTCGATGGTGAAAGGGGCCAGCTCCACCTCGTGCACCGGTGTCTCGCCGTCGGCGGCGTACCCCTCGTCGTGCGCGTCCCCCATCGCGAACACGCCTCCGGGCAGCGCCGCTTCGGGGTGTACGGGCCGGGCGTCGGCGGCCCGGGGAGGGAGCGGGAGGACGGGCGCGTCGGCGGCCCGGGCCGACGGCAGGCAGCAGGACCGTTCGGCGGGGGGTTGACTCATGGGGCCAAGCTATAGCACTTTTCACCTAGGTGAGAATGCACCTAGCTGTCGTCACGGAAGAGGGAAGCGCCCCCGGTGAAGTTCGACCACGTCCTGCTCGGCCTGCTGGCCATCCACCCCCGCAGCGGCTGGGACCTCAAGCAGTGGCTTGCGGGGGAGGGCCAGTTCGTCCGTTCGAACGCCCACCAGAGCCAGATCTACCGGCTGCTCAACCGGATGGCCGAACAGGGCTGGGTCGCCTTCGAGACCGACCCGCGCGACGGCCGCCCGGACGCCAAGGTGTACCGGCTGACCGGGGCCGGCCGCGCCGAGCTGGTCACCGAGGCCCGTTCGCCGTACCGGCCGACCAGCCGTTTCCAGGACCCGGACTTCATGGCCCGGTTCTACTTCACCGGCCTGGTCGCCCCGGACCGGCTGATCGACCTGATCGACACCGAACTCGCCTACCGGCGGCGCCAGGTGGCCACCATGCGCGGCCGCGACCGGTCCGTGGCCTTCGCCGAGGGCGTCCCCGAGGCGGACGCCCACCGGGTCCGCCTGCTCCGCGAACTCACCCACCAGTACGGCGCGTCCGCCGTCGACGCCTGGCTCGACTGGCTGGAACGCACCCGCCGCCTGCTCGGGGACGCGCTGCCCGACCCCGCCGCCGACCCCGATCCCGATCCCGCCGCCGAAGCCCGCCCCGCCGCCGAAGCCCGCCCCGCGCCCATCGAAGGAGACTCCGCCCGGTGAAAGCCGTCCTGGTCATGTTCGACAGCCTCAACCGCCGCTTCCTGCCGCCCTACGGCTGCGACTGGACCCTGGCCCCGAACTTCAGCCGCCTCGCCGCCCGATCCGCCACCTTCGACAACTGCTACGGCGGCTCGATGCCCTGCATGCCGGCCCGCCGCGAGATGCACACCGGCCGCTACAACTTCCTGCACCGCTCCTGGGGCCCGCTGGAGCCCTTCGACGACTCCGTCCCCGACCTCCTCGGCAAGGCCGGCGTCTACACCCACCTGGTCACCGACCACCAGCACTACTGGGAGGACGGCGGCGCCACCTACCACAACCGGTACGGCAGCTACGAGTTCTTCCGCGGCCAGGAGGGCGACAAATGGAAGGGGCACGTCGCCGACCCGGACATCCCCGAGACGCTCTCCTGGCGCGCCGGCCCGGCCTGGCGCCAGGACTGGGTCAACCGTCAGTACCTGCAGGACATCGCCGACCACCCGCAGACCCGCACCTTCGACGCCGGTCTGGAGTTCCTCGCCACCAACCGCGACCAGGACCGCTGGTTCCTGCAGATCGAGTGCTTCGACCCGCACGAGCCCTTCTACTCCTACGCCGAGCACAAGAAGCACTACCCGCACGACTGGGACGGCCCGCACTTCGACTGGCCCGACTACAGGCGCGTCACGGAGAGCCCCGAGGCCGTCGAGCACGCCCGCAACGAGTACGCCGCGCTGCTCACCATGTGCGACGACTCGCTCGGCCGGGTCCTCGACGCCTTCGACGAGCACGACCTCTGGGACGACACCCTGCTGATCGTCTGCACGGACCACGGCCTGCTGCTCGGCGAGCGCGGCTGGTGGGGGAAGAACATCCAGCCCTGGTACGACGAGAACATCCACACCCCGCTCTTCGTCTGGGACCCGCGCACCCGTGCCACCGGCCGCCGCGCCGCCCTCGTCCAGACCGTCGACCTCGGGCCCACCCTGCTGGAGTACTTCGGCGTCCCGCGCACCCCCGACATGCAGGGCCGCCCGCTCGCCGACACCGTCGCCCACGACACCCCCGTCCGGCTGCACGGCCTGTTCGGCGTCTTCGGCGGGCACGTCAACATCACCGACGGCCGGTACGTCTACATGCGCGCCTGCAAGGACGCCGACAACCGCCCGCTGTACGAGCACACCCTGATGCCCACCCACATGCACGGCCCCTTCACGCCGCAGGAGCTGGCCCCCGCGACCCTGGCCGGACCGCTGCCCTTCACCAAGGGCATGCCCGTCCTGCGGCTGCCCGCCAACGCCTGGGGCAACCCGTACGCCTTCGGCACCCTGCTGTTCGACCTCTACACCGATCCGGACCAGGAACAGCCGCTGGTCGACGACGCGTTGGAGCTCCAGCTGGCGGCCCTGCTCACCCAGGCGCTGCGGGACGCCGACGCCCCGGCCGACCAGTTCGAACGGCTCGGCCTGCCCGCCGCGGGGCCGGTCACGGCCGAGCACCTCCAGGTCCGTGCCCAGCGCCCGCAGGCACTCGCCTCCGCCGAACCCCTCCCCGAGGCCGGGGACTTCCCGGACGCACCGCTCTCCGTGCACACCCCGCTGCGCACCCTGCTGGAGGACGAACGGGCCGCCGCGGCCGTCCTGGAGCGGCTGCCGATGCTGGCCGCCCCGGGCCTGCGGGCGATGCTCGGCGCACTCTCGCCGTTCCGGCTCGCCGCCATGGGCCCGTCCGTCCGGCCCGCGGACCTGCGCGCCCTCGCGGACGCCCTCGCCGGGCTGCCCGCCCCGGCCGGACCGGCCGAGTAGCGGACGGCGGAGCAGCGGGCGGCTGGCCGGGCGGCGGGCGGCGGGCGGCGGTGGCGGACCCCGGGCCCGCCGTCGGTTCAGCCGAACGAGCTGCGCAGGAACTCGCGGTTCATCGCGGCGATGCTGGGCAGCGGGATGCCCTTCGGGCAGGCCGTGGCGCACTCGCCGGTGTTGGTGCAGCCGCCGAACCCCTCGGCGTCCATCGCGGAGACCATCTCGCGCACCCGCGACCTCCGCTCCGGCGCGCCCTGCGGGAGGATGGTGAGGTGGACCACCTTCGCGGAGGTGAAGAGCATCGCCGACCCGTTCGGGCAGGCGGCCACGCAGGCGCCGCAGCCGATGCACTCGGCGTGCTCGAACGCGGTGTCGGCGGCCTCCTTGGGCACCGGGGTGGCGTGCGCGTCGGGCGCGCTCCCGGTCGGGGCGGTGATGTAGCCGCCCGCGCCGATGATCCGGTCGAAGGCCGAGCGGTCCACCACCAGGTCCTTGACCACCGGGAACGCCGCCGCGCGCCACGGCTCGACGTCGATGGTGTCGCCGTCGGTGAAGTGCCGCATGTGCAACTGGCAGGTGGTGGTCCGCTCGGGGCCGTGCGCCCGGCCGTTGATGACCATGCCGCAGGCGCCGCAGATCCCCTCGCGGCAGTCGTGGTCGAACGCGACGGGCGTGTCGCCGCGGGTGATCAGCTCCTCGTTGAGGGTGTCGAGCATCTCCAGGAAGGACATGTCCGGACTGATCCCGCCGACCTGGTAGGTGGTCATCGAGCCCGGCGTGTCCGGGCCCGCCTGGCGCCAGATCCGAAGGGTGAGGTTCACGCGTAGCTCCGTTGGGTGGGGTGGACGTGCTCGAAGTCGAGGTGCTCGCGGTGGAGCACGGGCGCCTCGCCGGTGCCGGTGAACTCCCAGGCGGCGGCGTAGGAGAACTCCTCGTCGCGCCGGGCGGCCTCGCCGTCCGGGGTCTGGCTCTCGGTGCGGAAGTGGCCGCCGCAGGACTCGGCCCGGTGCAGTGCGTCCAGGCACATCAGCTCGGCCAGTTCGAAGTAGTCGACCAGCCGGTTGGCCTTCTCCAGCGACTGGTTCAGCTCCTCGCCGGTGCCGGGGACCTTGATCCGGCGCCAGAACTCCTCGCGCAGGAGCGGGATCCGGGCCAGCGCCCGGCGCAGCCCCTCCGCGTCGCGGGCCATCCCGCACTCGTCCCAGAGCAGTTCGCCGAGCTCGCGGTGGAAGGAGTCGGGCGTCCGGTCGCCGTCCACCGCGAGGATCAGGTTCAGCCGGTCCGTCACCTCGGCCTCGACCGTGGCGATCTCCTCGTGGTCGGCCGGGACGGCGGGGAGCCTCTCCCGGGCCAGGTAGTCGTTGAGCACCGGCGGGAGCACGAAGTAGCCGTCCGCCAGGCCCTGCATCAGGGCGCTGGCGCCGAGCCGGTTGGCGCCGTGGTCGGAGAAGTTGGCCTCGCCGACGGCGAACAGCCCCGGGACGGTGGTCTGGAGGTCGTAGTCGACCCAGAGCCCGCCCATCGTGTAGTGGATCGCCGGGTAGATCCGCATCGGCACCCGGTACGGGTCCTCGGCGGTGATCCGTTCGTACATCTCGAACAGGTTGCCGTACCGGGCCTCCACCGCGTCCCGGCCCAGCCGGCGGACGGCGTCGGCGAAGTCGAGGTAGACCCCCTGGCCGCCGGGGCCGACGCCGCGGCCCTCGTCGCAGACGTTCTTGGCGGCCCGGGAGGCGATGTCGCGCGGGACCAGGTTGCCGAAGGACGGGTAGATCCGCTCCAGGTAGTAGTCCCGCTCGTCCTCCGGGATCTCGGCCGGCGGCCGGGTGTCGCCCTTCGCCTTCGGCACCCAGATCCGGCCGTCGTTGCGCAGCGACTCGCTCATCAGGGTGAGCTTGGACTGGTGCTCGCCGGAGCGCGGGATGCAGGTGGGGTGGATCTGGGTGAAGCACGGGTTGGCGAAGTACGCGCCGCGCCGGTGCGCCCGCCAGATCGCGGTGGCGTTGGAGTTCTTGGCGTTGGTGGAGAGGTAGAAGACGTTGCCGTACCCGCCGCTGGCGAGGACCACCGCGTCGGCGGTGTACGTCGAGACCGCGCCGGTGACCAGGTCGCGGGCGACGATCCCGCGCGCCCGCCCGTCGATCACCAGCAGGTCGAGCATCTCGGTGCGGGCGTGCATCTCCACGTTCCCGGCGGCGATCTGCCGGGACAGCGCCTGGTAGGCGCCGAGCAGCAGCTGCTGGCCGGTCTGGCCGCGGGCGTAGAACGTCCGGGAGACCTGGACGCCGCCGAACGACCGGGTGTCCAGCAGACCGCCGTACTCGCGGGCGAACGGCACGCCCTGGGCCACGCACTGGTCGATGATCTCCACCGAGACCTGGGCCAGGCGGTGCACGTTGGACTCGCGGGCACGGAAGTCGCCGCCCTTGACGGTGTCGTAGAAGAGCCGCCGGACCGAGTCGCCGTCGTTGCGGTAGTTCTTGGCCGCGTTGATGCCGCCCTGGGCGGCGATCGAGTGGGCCCGCCGGGGGGAGTCCTGGAAGCAGAACTGGACGACGCGGTAGCCCTGTTCGGCGAGGGTGGCGCCGGCCGCGCCGCCGGCCAGGCCGGTGCCGACCACGATGACGGTGTGCTTGCGCCGGTTGGCCGGGTTGACCAGCTTGGCGTCGAACCGCCGCTGGTCCCACCGCTGTTCGATCGGCCCGGCGGGGGCCCGGGTGTCGGCGACCGGCTCACCGGTCCGGTAGTCGCTGTAGTCGGTGCTCAACTCACCACTCCGGTCATGACGGCCACGGGGACGGACAGGAAGCCCACGGTCAGCAGCAAGGCCAGGCCGTTGGCGGTCAGCTTCAAGGCGCGGTCCCGGCGGGCGTTGTTGGCGCCGAGGGTCTGCGCGGCGCTCCAGAAGCCGTGCCGGACGTGCAGGCCGACCGCGAGCATCGCGACGACGTAGATCCCGCAGCCGTACCACGTCCCGAACGAGGCCACGATGTTCTGGTACGGCTTGCCGTGCTCCGCGTTGGGGTTCACGGTCAGCGTGGTCAGGTCGAGGATGTGCCACACGAGGAAGAGCGCCAGGATCACCCCGCCCCAGCGCATGGTCCGGGTCGCGTAGCTCGCCCGCCGCCGCCGGTGCGCGTACCGGGCCGGCCGGGCGGCCAGGTCGCGCCGGCTCAGCTGGTACGCGGCCACGCCGTGCAGCAGGACGGCGGCCAGCAGGCCGACCCGGGCGATCCAGAGGAACCACTCGTGCCCGAGGAACGGCTGACCGAGGGTGCGCAGCCAGGCCGCGTAGCCGTTGATGTCCTCCGGCCCGAAGAACACCTTGAGGTTGCCCAGCATGTGCGCGACCAGGTAGAGCAGCATGACCAGTCCGCTGACGGCCATGACCGCCTTCTTGCCGACGGTCGACCGCCACAGGGTGGCCAGGGTGGACGGATGCCGGGCCGTCCGAGTCGCGGTTGTCATGGCGCCAACGGTAGGGACGGCAACGACGGTACGTCCAAGACATGATTCGGCTCGCGACCATAGCCCCCGGCTATCGTGCCGGGCGGCCGGGGCGGCCTATCCTGGCCGGGTGCAGCTCCAGCAACTCCGCTACTTCGTGGCCGTCGCCGAGACCCGTCACTTCACCCGGGCCGCCGAGGAGGTGCATGTGGCACAGCCTTCACTCTCGCAACAGATCCGGTCCCTGGAAAGGGAGTTGGGAGCCGAGCTGTTCCACCGCACGCGCGGCAACATCGCCCTGACCGACGCCGGCGGGGCGCTGCTGCCGCTCGCCAGGCGCATCCTCGCCGACACCGAGAACGCCCGCCTCGCCGTCCAGGAGACCGTGCAGCTGCGCCGGGGCCGGGTCCGGCTGGGGGCACCGCCGAGCCTCTGCACCAGCCTGGTGCCGGACGTCCTGCGGGTCTTCCGGGACCGCTACCCGGGGGTGGCCCTGGTGGTCCGGGAGGGCGGCTCGGGCGATCTGGTGCCGGCGCTGACCTCGGGGGAGCTGGACCTCGCGCTGGTCATCACCCGGCCGGGCGGTGCGGCCGGACGGTCCGGGCATCCGCTGGCCGTCACGGAACTGCTGCACGAGGAGCTGGTGCTGGTGGAGCGCGAGGCCGCTCGGCCGGGGCCCGGTGACCGGGCCGGCGCGGGCCGGGCACCCGCCCGGCGGCGGAAGGTCCGGGTGACGGAGCTGCGCGGGCGTCCGCTGGTCATGTTCCGCGAGGGCTACGACCTGCGCGAGGCGACCCTCGCGGCCTGCCGGGCGGCCGGGTTCGAGCCGGAGTTCGCGGTCGAGGGAGGCGAGATGGACGCGGTGCTCGGCTTCGTCCGGGCCGGGCTCGGGCCGGCCGTGCTGCCCGGCATGGTGGCGGCCCGCTCGGGGCTGGTGGTGACCCCGTTCGCCGCCCCGGGGCTGGGGCGCAGCATCGCGGTGGCGCACGACTCGGAGGTGCCGCTGACCCGCGCCGCGGAGGCGCTGCGGACGACCCTGCTGGCCCACCTGCGGGACGCGGCCCACGCCGGTGAGCTGCCGCCGGGCACGCGGTTGCTGCTGGCGTGAGCCCCCGGGCCCCGTCGGTCCGGGCGTCGGTCCGGGCGTCGGGCCCGGGCGTCGGGCCCGGGCGTCGGGCCCGACGAGCCGGCCGCCGTCCGACCGGTCGGCCCTCCGGGCGTCCGAACGGTTGGCACCCTGTGCGAATCACCCGAATCGTGACCTGGCCGCTCCGGGGGCCCGGAACCCGCTGTTCCCGGGCTGCGTCCCAGGTAGCGGCGGTGGTGCCGTAAGGTGCGACGCCGCAGAGCCGCGGGAGCGACGGGGAGAACGCGAAGCGATGGACGACCGGAAGCAGCAGGACCACAGACAGACCGGGGGCGCGACCGTCCCCGCCGCGGGGGACGCCCGGGTGCCTTCGGACGAACGGCCGTGGGAACTCCCGGAGTACCTCCACGAACGGGAGCTCGGTGCCGGGGCGAGCGGCCGGGTGGTGCGCGGCCGCCACCGGGTGACCGGCACCCCGGTCGCGGTCAAGTACCTCCACGGCTCCGTCGGCACGCCCGGCCTGCGCACGGAGGCCGAGGTCCTCGCCGGCATCGACTCCCCGCACGTCACCCGGCTCTACGAGTACGTGGAGGGGGAGCGGGGCTCGGCCATCGTGATGGAGCTGGTGGACGGCATCGCGCTGCGCGATCTGCTCCGGGCGGAGGGCGCCACCACGCCGGAGGCCGCCCTGGTCGTGCTGAAGGGCTCGCTGCTCGGCCTGGCCGCCGCGCACGAGGCCGGCGTGGTGCACCGCGACTACAAGCCCGCCAACGTCCTGGTGGACACCGTCGGCACCTCCAAACTGGTCGACTTCGGCATCGCCGTGCCGAGCGGTGACGACCGTGACGTGTCCGGCACCCCCGCCTACATGCCGCCCGAGCAGTGGGCGGGGCGGCCCGCCTCGCCGGCCGGCGACGTCTACGCCGCCACCGTCACCTTCTTCGAGTGCCTCACCGGCGCCCGTCCCTACGGCGGCACCACGATCGCCGAACTCGCCGTCCAGCACACCGAGGCCCCGATCCCGGCGGAGCTGGCGCCGGACCCGGTCCGGCCGCTGATCCTGTCCGGCCTGGCCAAGGATCCGGAGGACCGGCCCGACAGCGCGACCGCGCTCGTCGAGGAGCTGGAGGCGGTCGCGGCCGCCGGGTACGGACCGCAGTGGGAGGAGAAGGGACGGCTCGACCTGACGGCACTGGTCGCCCTGCTCGCGCTGCTGCTGCCCGGTGCGGGCGCCGCCGCCGGAGGCACCTCGCTGGCCCACACCACCCTGGGCGGGACCGCGGCGCCGACGGCGGAGACCGTGGTCGGGGCCGGTCCTGCCCCGTCCGCGGCCGTCCGGGAGACCCTGGTCCGGCGCGGGGTGCGGCTCGGCACCCGCGGCAAGGCCCTCGTCGGCGTCGCGGCCGGCGCGCTGACCCTCGCCACGCTGGCGGGCATGGCCATGGCCGGGGCCGCCGACGGCGGTGGCCGCACGGTCGTGGGCGGCGCCGCCCCGGAGGCGACCACCAGCCTCGGCGCGCCCGACCCGGCGGGCGACCCCTCACCGGCCGGCCCGCCGGCGGGCCCGGACACCCCGAGCACGGACCCGTCCGCTCCGACGGCCGCGCCGACGGGCCCGGACGCCCCGAGCACCGGCGCCACGCCCGTACCGACGGTCGGGCCGACGGCGGGCCCGGGCAGTCCGGGCGGCGGCCCCAAGCCCTCGCCGACCGGCAAGACCCCGACACCGCCGGGGCTCCCGCCCGGCACCGCCGCTCCCACCACCGGCCTGCCGCCGGCGCCGCCCGTCGGCGGCGTGCCCACCGCCGCACCCACCACGGCCCCGACCGTCGGGCCCCCGTCGGCCCCGCCCGTCGGCGGCGCGCCCACCACCGCGGGTCCGAGCCCGACCCTCGGTCCGGCGCCGACCGCGACCGTCGCTCCGGCGAGGGTGACGGTCGGCACGGTGAACGTCGACTCGCTGACCTGCGCCGGGCGCTGGAGCGTGACCGCGACGGTCACGGTGGTCGCCCAGGGCGCGGGCACCGGAGACCTCACGCTGAGCTGGTACCACAGCTCCGGCGGCCGGGCGGTCACCGTCGCGACCGAGACGGTGGTGGTCCGTGACGGTCGCGCCACCGTGACCCGGACGCACGACTTCGGCTCGGCCGACACCTTCCCGACCTGGGGTGTGCGCGTCGGGACCATGCCGGCTGCGGCGAAGCCGGGCCGGACGTCGGCCGACGTGGCCGCCTACCTCTGCGACCCGCCCCGCTGATCCGCACCCACCCGGTCCGGTCCGTGACCGGCCTGCGTCCGGACGACCCGTCCCGATCCCGATCCCGATCCCGATTTCGCTCGCTGGAGGAGCCATGTCCACGTCCCGACCAGACTCCGCCCCGGTCCCGGGCCCGGCCGCCGACCGGACCGTCCGGCTCGCCCCGGGCGGGGAGAGCTTCGGCCCGGGGCCCGGCGGGGGCGACGGCGACGCCGAGGTGACGGTCCGGCTCGCCCAGGGCGGGGACGGGGCCGAGGGCGGGGACGGCGGTCGGGCGACCGTCCGGCTCGGCTCCGGTCCGGTGGCACCGGGGCGGACGGTCCGGCCGGACCGCCCCGCCGCGCCGCCGGTGCCCGGAACCGGCGGGCCGGACGCCGAGGCCACCGTGCGGATCGATCCCACCGAGGCCGCGGGTGCGACGTTCCTCGACCCCCGCGTCTGGGGCGGCGCCGCTCGACCGGCGGAGACCACCGCCCCGATGGACACCCCGGCGTACGGCAGCACCGTCCCCGGCCCGCCCCCGCCCGGCGCGGGACCGGCCGCCGCGGCAACGCCCGCTACGGGACCGGCCGGCGGCGGCCCGGAGGCCGAGCGACCGTTCGCCCCGGGCGAGCTGAGGCGCTTCGGTCCCGGAGTCCCCCCGCAGGCCGCCGCCGTCTGGCACGGCCGGGCCGTCCCCGGCGCGGAGGAGCCGCGCCGGGGCCGCCGGGTGCGGCGGTGGCTGGTGCCGGTGGCGGTGCTGGCGGCCGTCCTGGCCCTCCTCTTCTGGCGCCTCCGGGCACCCGACCTCGCGGTCACCGGCGTCGGTGTGACCAGCGGCCAGGAGACCCCCGGCTGCGGGGGCACGGCGGTGATCACGGCCACGGTGGAGACCAACGGCGGGGCCGGCACCCTCCGGTACCGCTGGCTGCGCAGCGACGGCACGACCTCCGGCGAGATCCTCCAGGACGTCCGCTCCGGCGCCCACCGCACCGAACTGGTGCTGCGCTGGAGCTTCGAGGGGCGGGGTGCGCTGGAGGCCACCGCGACCCTGGAGATCCTCTCGCCGCAGGCCCGGACGACGGCCACCTCGTTCCCCTACCGCTGCTCCTGAGCCGGCGACGTCCGCCGGTCCGCCGACCCGGGTGCGGGCACGCCGGAGGGCCCGGGGTGCCCCGGGCCCTCCGGCGTAAGGGTCGCGCGTGCGCGTCAGGCCGGGAGCACGGCCTCGATGGCGGCGACGACCTCGTCCGACTCCGGCTCCGTGCGCGGCCGGATCCGGGCGGCCACCGTGCCGTCGGGCGAGACGAGGAACTTCTCGAAGTTCCAGGAGACGTCCCCGGCCTGGCCCTCGGCGTCCTCGGTCCGGGTCAGCGCGGCGTACAGCGGGTGCCGGCCCTCGCCGTTGACGTCGGTCTTCTCGAACAGGGGGAAGGAGACGCCGTAGGTGGTGGAGCAGAAGGTCTGGATCTCCTCCGCGCTGCCCGGCTCCTGCCCGGCGAACTGGTTCGACGGGAAGCCCAGCACGGTGAACCCGCGCTCGGCGTAGCGCTCCTGGAGCCGCTCCAGGCCCGCGTACTGCGGGGTCAGGCCGCACTTGGAGGCGACGTTGACGATCAGCAGCGCCTTGCCCTTGTAGTCGGCCAGCGAGGCGGCCTCGCCGGACAGCGTGCGCAGCGGGATGTCGTACAGGCTCACGGTGTGGTCCCCTTCGGAGGGTCTGCGGATTTCGGTAACGGACCGGGCTCGTCAGGAACGGTAGCCGCTCCCGCTCGCTCAACCGTCGACGGGCCGCGGGTGTTCCGGGGCGGGCGGTCCGGCCAGCCGTTCGGCGACGGCGGAGAAGTCGGCGCTGAGCCACCGTTCGGGCCGCATCCGGATGGCTATGTCGGCCGTGAGCTGGTCGGCGGTGGCCGCCAGGTAGGCCGGCACGGTGGCGGGGGAGAGGTAGCGGCGGGCCATGGCGGCCCGCTCGTCCGGGTCGAGCCGGTCCTCGAACGCCACCACCGGCCCTTCGACGCTCACGTAGCGGCAGGGTGGTTCCTCCTGCTGGGCGCAGAGCGTGAAGCGGCCGGCCGTCCGGATCCGCCGGGCCTTGGCGGAGTCGCGGCCGGTGAGGACGGTGACCAGCCCGCCGGGCCGGTAGGAGTACCAGATCGGGACGGCCAGCGGGGCGCCGGCCGGACCGGCGCCGCCGACGGCGAGGACGCCGACGTGGACGGCGGCCAGGAAGCGCTCGCGTTCGGAGCTGGTCATGGTGAAGGACACGGCGTCGGCCTCCCGGGACGGAGAGTCCCGCGCGCCGCGGTCGCGCGCGGGCGGCCCCTGGTACGTACCCGTACGGCCCTCGTTCCGAACGCCTCGGGCCGTCGGTGCGGTGTGCGCCGCGTCCGGCCGACCGCGTCCGGCCGTCCGTACCCGGCCTCCTTCCGTGCCGCGGCCCCGGTCCCCGCCGCACCGGGTGAGCGACCGGGTGCGGCGGCGGCCGGGACGGCCGGGACGGATCAGGGTGCCAGCGGCCGGATCGCCGTGGGGGCGTGCTCCGGGAGCGTGGCGACCTCCTCCCACTCCACCACCTGGTCGATGTCGGCGGCGGCCATCGAGATGTTGGTGACCCGCTCCAGGATCGCCTCGACCACCACCGGGACCCGGAACTCGGCGGCCAGCTTCTTGGCCTCCTCGAAGGCCGGCAGCAGCCCCTCCGGTTCGGTGACCCGGATCGCCTTGCAGCCCAGACCCTCGGCGACCTTGACGTGGTCCACGCCGTAGACGCCCAGTTCCGGCGCATTGATGTTCTCGAACTCCAGCTTGACCTGGAAGTCGATGTCGAAGTTCCGCTGCGCCTGACGGATCAGGCCCAGGTAGGCGTTGTTCACGAGGACGTGGACGTACGGGATCCGGTGCTGCGCGCCGACCGCCAGCTCCTCGATCATGAACTGGAAGTCGTAGTCGCCCGAGAGCGCGACGACCTGGCCCTCCGGGTCCGCGGTGGCGACACCCAGGGCGGCCGGCACGGTCCAGCCGAGCGGCCCGGCCTGGCCGCAGTTGATCCAGTGCCGCGGCCGGTAGACGTGCAGCAGCTGCGCGCCGGCGATCTGCGAGAGGCCGATCGTGGTGACGTACCGGGTCTCCGGCCCGAACGCCCGGTTCATCTCCTCGTACACGCGCTGCGGCTTGATCGGGACGTCGTCGAAGTGGGTGCGGCGCTGGAGCCGCGCCTTGCGCTCCTGGGTGGAGGCGGCCCAGGCGCTGCGGTCCTTGAGGACGCCGGCGGCCTTGAGCTCCCCGGCCACCTCGACGAACAGTTCGAGCGCCGCCCCGGCGTCCGAGGCGATCCCGAGGGCGGGGGCGAAGATCCTGCCGATCTGGGTCGGTTCGACGTCGACGTGGACGAAGGTGCGGCCGGCGGTGTAGACGTCCAGGCCGCCGGTGTGGCGGTTGGCCCAGCGGTTGCCGATGCCGAGCACGAAGTCCGAGGCGAGGAAGTTCTCGTTGCCGTAGCGGTGGGAGGTCTGCAGGCCGACCATGCCGGCGTTCAGCTCGTGGTCGTCCGGGACGATGCCCCAGCCCATCAGGGTCGGCACCACCGGGACGCCGGTGAGTTCGGCGAACTCCCGCAGCAGTTCGGCGGCGTCCGCGTTGATCACGCCGCCGCCGGCCACGATCAGCGGCCGTTCGGACTGCTGGAGCAGCGCGAGGGCCTTCTCGATCTGGATGCGGTTGGCGGTGGGCCGGTAGACCGGCAGCGGCTGGTACGCCTCGGGGTCGAACTCGATCTCGGTGAGCTGGACGTCGATCGGCAGGTCGATCAGGACCGGGCCCGGGCGGCCCGAGCGCATCAGGTGGAAGGCCTGCTGGAAGACGCCGGGGACCTGCGCCGCCTCCAGCACGGTGGTGGCGGCCTTGGTCACGGGCTTGGCGATCGAGGCGATGTCGACCGCCTGGAAGTCCTCCTTGTGCAGGCGGGCGACCGGGGCCTGGCCGGTGATGCACAGGATCGGGACGGAGTCGGCGATCGCCGAGTAGAGGCCGGTGATCATGTCGGTGCCGGCCGGCCCGGAGGTGCCGATGCAGACGCCGATGTTCCCGGCCCGGGTCCGGGTGTAGCCCTCCGCCATGTGGGAGGCGCCCTCGACGTGGCGGGCCAGCGTGTGCCGGATCCCGCCGGAGGCCTTGAGGGCGGCGTAGAAGGGGTTGATCGCCGCACCCGGCACGCCGAACGCGACCTCGACGCCTTCGAGCTTGAGGATCTCCACGGCCGCGCGGGCGGCTGTCATACGAGGCATCG
This sequence comes from Kitasatospora sp. NPDC058406, assembly GCF_042722765.1. Classification (NCBI taxonomy): domain Bacteria; kingdom Bacillati; phylum Actinomycetota; class Actinomycetes; order Kitasatosporales; family Streptomycetaceae; genus Kitasatospora; species Kitasatospora sp. NPDC058406. The sequence goes on along the minus strand of NZ_JBHXKE010000145.1, from coordinate 2,671 downwards.
GACTTCTCCTGCGTCGTCGGCCCGCAGGGAATCGGAGGGCTCATCTCCAGAATTCCACCATACGGAAAAAAGGTTTCTTTATGTGGAAACAAAGTATGGCGGGCCGCGTCGAGGCGTCAAGGGGAGGTTCAACAGAATGTGGAAGTGGGGTCGGCGCCTCCGGCCGCCGACCCGCCGGTCGCACGGTCGGGCCCGCGGCGGCCGTCCGGTCCGTCGCCCGGTCGACCGCCCGGTCGTTCGTCGGGCCGAGTTCTCGGCCGGGCGCTCGACCGGCGAACGTGCGTGCCCGTCCGAAGCCCGGATTCCGGCCCGAAAGCGAGCCTCGCGTGTGTCCCGCGTGAAGGGACGGTGGGGGAGGTTGGCCTGCCGCGGGCCGCTGGGTACCGTCGGTGGCACGCCGGACCCGTCATGGTTGCCATGTTCAACTCGGGTCGCGGCAAGGGGGGTTGAGGGCCGATAGGGGAGCGGGGGAGCTCCGGCGCTCGGGTCCCGTTCGCAGCAAGCCCAAGGATGCTCAAGGACGACGCGGGAAGCTCCGGCGGCTCGGGCCCGAGTGCGCCCGGCCGCCGCCCGTACTCCGCCGGGGCGACCCGCCCGCGCGACCGCACCGGCCCCGACCCGCCACCCGCCGCCGCCCGCGCACCCGGACCGCCGGGTTCGCGCACGCCCGGTCCGCTCCGCTTCACCCGGGACCGTCCGGGATCGCCCGGGACCACCCGGCGGGGGGCCCGTCCCGCCCGCCGGGCCCGCCGGCCCCGCCCGCCGCCGTTCCGCCCTCCCAGCAGCTGAGTGCCCGCCGTGGCGGGCGCACGGAAGGAATCGCCCCATGCCCCGACGCCGTCCCCTGCCCGAAACCCCGGCCGCCGGGACCACCTGCTCCGCGACCGGGGCCGCGCGCCCCGTCGCCGGGGCCACCCGCCCCACCGCCCTCGACCTCCCCCCGTGTGCCGGGGCGGTGGTCCGGTGAACGGCCTGCCCCGCCGGCGCAAGAGTCCGCCCGCCGGCCCGCGCCACAACGCCCCGCCCGGGCGCGCCCGCCCCCGCCGCGCCCTGCGCCACGCCCCGGTCGAAGCGCTGCGTGCCGTGCCCTGGCGCCACGACCTGCCCGCCTCCCTGGTGGTCTTCCTGGTCGCCCTCCCGCTCTGCGTGGGCGTCGCCGTCGCCTCCGGGGTGCCGGCCGAACTCGGCCTCGTCACCGGCATCGTCGGGGGCCTGGTGGTCGGCGCCCTGCCGGGCAGCAGCCTCCAGGTCAGCGGACCGGCCGCCGGCCTGACCGTCCTCGTCTACGAGGCCGTCCAGCAGTACGGCGCCGCCGCCCTCGGGATGCTGGTGCTGCTCACCGGACTGCTCCAACTCGCCATGGGGGCGCTGAGGTTGGGGCGCTGGTTCCGTGCGATGTCGGCCTCGGTGGTGCACGGCATGCTGGCCGGCATCGGCCTCACCCTGCTCTTCGGGCAGCTCTACGCGCTCGCCGACCGCCGGGCCCCCGGCACCGGTACCGAGAAGATCGCCGGTGTCCCCGCCCTGCTGCGCGACGCCGTCACCGGTGTCGCGAACCCCGCGGCGGTGGCGCTCGGCACGGGCACCCTGCTGGTCCTCGTCGCCTGGAAGTACCTGCCGCCCCGGCTCGCCCGGGCGGTGCCGGCCCCGCTGGCCGCGGTCGGCCTGGCCGCCGCGGTCACGGCCGCGGCGGACCTGCCGGTGGCCCGGGTGCGGGTGGCCGCCCTGGTCGACGTGGTCCAGCTCCCCGACCGCGCCGCGCTCGGCGCCCTGGCCGGCACGGCGGGCGTCGGCACCATTCTCGCCTTCACCCTGATCGCCTCCGCCGAGACCCTCTTCAGCGCCGCGGCCGTCGACCGGATGCACCACGGCCCGCGCACCCACTACGACCGCGAACTCACCGCGCAGGGCGTCGGCAACACCCTCTGCGGGCTGCTCGGGGCACTGCCGATGACCGCGGTGATCGTCCGCAGCGCCGCCAACGTCCAGGCCGGCGCCCGGACGAAGGCCTCCCGGGTGCTGCACGGCTGCTGGCTGCTGCTCTTCACCGCCCTGCTGCCGGGTGCGCTCGGGCTGGTCCCGCTGACCGCGCTGGCCGCCGTCCTGGTGCACGCGGGCGCCAAGCTGGTCCCGGTGCGGCGGACGGTCGCGCTCTGCCGGGACCACCGGGGCGAGGCGGCGGTGCTCGCGGTGACGGCCGTCTCGGTCATCACCACCGACCTGTTCGAAGGAGTGCTGATCGGCGTCGGCCTGGCCGTCGTGAAGTCGGCCTGGCAGACCTCGCACCTGCAGATCGGGGTCGAGGAGCTGCCGCCCGCCGCGGACGGCCCCGGCGAACCCAGCCTGCGGGTCCGGCTGAGCGGTAACGCGACCTTCCTGCGCCTCCCCCGGCTGCTCGACGCGCTGGAGCGGCTCCCGGCGGACCGTCCGGTCGAACTGGACTGGTCGGGGCTGCGCCACCTCGACCACGCCTGCACGGTCGCCCTGACCACCTGGGCCGTACAGCACCGGGCCCGCAGCTCCGCCCCGCTGGCGGTCGAACCGCCGCTGCCGACGGTGGTCTGACGGGGTGCGGCGGCCGGCCCGCCGCCCTCCGGCCCCGCGCGGTCGATCTCCGGTCGCCCGGTCGCCCGGTGCGCCGAGGGGCCGGGGTTCGGGGGGGCGGGCGGGC